>CAJPJN010000025.1:0-12843 GCA_905369855.1 Streptococcus oralis
GGTCCTATCTAAAAAGACGATTCCTTCCTTAAACAGTCGGATATGGTCTGACGTGAGCGGTCCGTTTACTACCACTTGATAGGATTTATCGACATGGTACTGGGGATGAAGGAGTTGGAAGCCTAAAGGTCCATTGTCTGTCAAAAGGAGGAGTCCTGTCGTATCTCGGTCCAGTCGGCCGACGGCATAGAGCTTGTCAGACTGGATGTCAGGCGGAAGGAGGTCCATGACGGTTGGAAGTTTCTTGTCTTTGTTGGCTGTAACGACACCAGCAGGCTTATGAAGCATAAGATAGGTGTGCTCATAGCCTTGGATGATTCGGTCCTGAAAAAGGAGTTTTTGTAGTCCTGTATCGATATTTTGGGCTAGGGAGCGGGCTGGGCAACCATCGACGAGAATGTCCCCTTTGAGTAAGGCTTGTTTCATGGCCTTTCGGCTAACTTTTTCTTGGGCTAATAAATTATCTAAACGCATACCTGCCTATCTTATCATAAGTCGTTTGCTTTGAAAAGGCTTGACATGAAAAGAAAAGCGGAGTGAAAACATTTACACTTGCTTGAATTATGTTATTTACTTGAAATTATGGTATAATCGTTCAGTTAGAAAATAAATTTTGAATATTATAGAGGAAATCATGACAAAATTAAGAGAAGATATCCGTAACATTGCGATTATCGCCCACGTTGACCACGGTAAAACAACCCTCGTTGACGAATTATTGAAACAATCAGAAACGCTTGATGCACGTACTGAATTGGCAGAGCGTGCTATGGACTCAAACGATATCGAAAAAGAGCGTGGAATTACCATCCTTGCTAAAAATACAGCCGTTGCCTACAACGGAACTCGTATCAACATCATGGACACACCAGGACACGCGGACTTCGGTGGAGAAGTTGAGCGTATCATGAAAATGGTTGACGGTGTTGTTTTGGTCGTAGATGCCTACGAAGGAACCATGCCACAGACTCGTTTCGTATTGAAAAAAGCCTTGGAACAAGACCTTGTCCCAATCGTGGTTGTTAACAAAATCGACAAACCATCAGCTCGTCCAGCAGAAGTAGTGGACGAAGTCTTGGAACTTTTCATCGAGCTTGGTGCAGATGACGATCAGCTTGACTTCCCAGTGGTGTATGCTTCAGCAATCAACGGAACTTCTTCATTGTCAGATGATCCAGCTGATCAAGAAACTACTATGGCACCAATCTTTGACACGATTATCGACCACATCCCAGCTCCAGTAGATAACTCAGATGAGCCCTTACAGTTCCAAGTATCACTTTTGGACTACAATGACTTCGTTGGTCGTATCGGTATCGGTCGTGTCTTCCGTGGTACTGTTAAGGTTGGGGACCAAGTTACCCTTTCTAAACTTGATGGCACAACTAAAAACTTCCGTGTTACAAAACTCTTCGGTTTCTTTGGTTTGGAACGTCGTGAAATCCAAGAAGCAAAAGCAGGTGACTTGATTGCCGTTTCAGGTATGGAAGATATCTTTGTCGGTGAAACCATTACTCCGACAGACGCAGTTGAAGCTCTTCCAATCCTACACATCGATGAGCCAACTCTTCAAATGACTTTCTTGGTCAACAACTCACCATTTGCTGGTAAAGAAGGTAAATGGGTGACTTCTCGTAAGGTGGAAGAACGCTTGCAGGCAGAATTGCAAACAGACGTTTCCCTTCGTGTTGACCCAACTGATTCACCAGATAAATGGACTGTTTCAGGACGTGGAGAATTGCACTTGTCAATTCTTATCGAAACAATGCGTCGTGAGGGATATGAACTTCAAGTATCTCGTCCAGAAGTTATCGTAAAAGAAATCGACGGTGTTAAATGTGAACCATTTGAACGTGTTCAAATCGACACTCCAGAAGAATACCAAGGATCTGTTATCCAAAGCCTTTCTGAACGTAAGGGTGAAATGTTGGATATGATTTCAACTGGTAATGGTCAAACTCGTTTGGTCTTCCTTGTTCCAGCGCGTGGTTTGATTGGATACTCAACTGAGTTCTTGTCAATGACTCGTGGTTACGGTATCATGAACCATACCTTCGACCAATACTTGCCATTGATTCCAGGGGAAATTGGTGGACGTCACCGTGGTGCCCTTGTTTCTATCGATGCTGGTAAGGCTACAACTTACTCAATCATGTCTATCGAAGAACGTGGTACAATCTTTGTCAACCCAGGTACTGAGGTTTATGAAGGAATGATCATCGGTGAAAACTCTCGTGAAAATGACTTGACAGTTAACATCACTAAGGCAAAACAAATGACTAACGTTCGTTCAGCTACTAAGGACCAAACAGCTGTTATCAAGACACCTCGTATCTTGACACTTGAAGAGTCTCTTGAGTTCTTGAACGATGATGAGTACATGGAAGTAACTCCTGAGTCTATCCGTTTGCGTAAACAAATCCTTAACAAGGCAGAGCGTGAGAAAGCTAACAAGAAGAAAAAATCAGCTGAATAAGAGCTAGAAAGAGATAAAGATGGTTTATTTAATCATAGGAATCCTCTTATTACTACTCTATGTATTTGCGACACCAGAAAGCATTAAAGGGACAGTCAATATCGTCCTTGTCGTCTTTGCTTTCGTAGCACTTTTGATTTTGCTCATGTTGTCTGTCCTGCAAATCTTTCAGCTACCGACAGAATTCTTCATCGCAATCGCTATGCTTTTCCTAGCATACTTTAGCTTGCGAGATATTACCCTCATGTCGGTCAGTAAAAGTAAAAGAAGATAAAAAGAGAGTTTTGGCTCTCTTTTTGCTTATTAGAATGCTGAATCTGAGCATTTTCGTTTAGAATTATTTCCATAAAAATGGTAAAATAGTAAGAGTAGAAATGGAGTTCGAGACATGAAAGTAATAGATCAATTTAAAAATAAGAAAGTCCTTGTTTTAGGTTTGGCCAAGTCTGGTGAATCTGCAGCTCGTTTGTTGGACAAGCTAGGTGCCATTGTGACAGTAAATGACGGAAAACCATTCGAGGACAATCCAGCTGCCCAAAGTTTGCTGGAAGAAGGGATCAAGGTTATCACAGGTGGCCATCCTTTGGAACTTTTGGATGAAGAGTTTGCCCTTATGGTGAAAAATCCAGGCATCCCATACAGTAATCCCATGATTGAAAAGGCTTTGGCCAAGGGAATTCCAGTCTTGACTGAGGTGGAATTGGCTTATTTGATTTCAGAAGCGCCAATTATTGGTATCACAGGTTCTAATGGAAAAACGACCACAACGACGATGATCGGGGAAGTTTTAACTGCTGCTGGCCAACATGGTCTCTTATCAGGAAATATCGGCTATCCTGCCAGTCAAGTGGCCCAAACTGCGTCAGACAAGGACACTCTTGTTATGGAACTTTCTTCTTTCCAATTAATGGGAATTCAGGAATTCCATCCAGAGATTGCTGTCATCACTAACTTGATTCCATCTCATATTGACTATCACGGTTCTTTTGAAGCCTATGTCGAAGCTAAGTGGAATATTCAAAGCAATATGACAGTGGCTGATTACTTAGTATTGAACTTCAACCAGGAATTAGCTAAAGAGCTTGCTACAAAGACAAACGCGACTGTAGTACCATTCTCAACCCTTGAAAAGGTTGACGGTGCTTATCTTGAAGATGGTCTTCTTTACTTCCGTGGTGAAAAAGTCATGGCAGCTGATGAAATCGGTGTTCCAGGTAGCCACAATGTGGAAAATGCCCTTGCGACGATTGCTGTAGCCAAGCTCCGTGGTGTGGATAACCAAACCATCAAAGAAACTCTTTCAGCCTTTGGTGGTGTCAAACACCGTCTCCAATTTGTGGATGAAATCAAGGGTGTCAAATTCTATAATGATAGCAAGTCAACCAATATCTTGGCTACTCAAAAAGCCTTGTCAGGATTTGACAACAGCAAGGTCGTCTTGATTGCAGGTGGTTTGGACCGTGGTAATGAGTTTGACGAATTGGTTCCAGATATTACTGGACTCAAGAAGATGGTCATCCTTGGTCAGTCTGCCGAACGTGTCAAACGGGCAGCAGATAAGGCTGATGTGTCTTATGTGGATGCGACTGATATTGCAGATGCGACCCGCAAGGCCTATGAACTTGCGACTCAAGGAGACGTGGTTCTTCTCAGTCCTGCCAATGCCAGCTGGGATATGTATGCTAACTTTGAAGTACGTGGCGACCTCTTTATCGACACAGTAGCGGAGTTAAAGGAATAATATGAAAAAAATTGTCTTTACAGGTGGGGGGACGGTTGGACACGTGACCCTCAACCTTTTGTTGATGCCCAAGTTCATCGAAGATGGCTGGGAAGTCCACTATATCGGAGATAAACGTGGTATCGAACATCAAGAAATCCTCAAGTCAGGTTTGGATGTTACCTTCCATTCCATTGCGACTGGAAAATTGCGTCGTTATTTCTCTTGGCAAAATATGCTGGACGTCTTCAAAGTTGGCTGGGGAATTGTCCAGTCGCTCTTTATCATGTTGCGACTTCGTCCACAAGCACTTTTTTCAAAGGGAGGCTTTGTCTCTGTACCGCCTGTTATCGCTGCGCGTGTGTCAGGAGTGCCTGTCTTTATTCACGAATCTGACCTGTCTATGGGCTTGGCCAATAAAATCGCTTATAAATTTGCGACTAAGATGTATTCAACCTTTGAACAAGCTTCAAGTTTGTCTAAGGTTGAGCATGTGGGAGCAGTGACCAAGGTTTCAGATCAAAAAAATCCAGAACCCGATGAATTGGTGGATATTCAAACCCACTTTAATCCCCAATTACCAACTGTATTGTTTGTTGGCGGTTCAGCAGGTGCTCGTGTCTTTAACCAATTGGTGACAGACCATAAGAAAGAACTGACAGAGCGCTACAATATTATCAACCTAACTGGAGATTCTAGCCTGAATGAGTTGAGCCAAAATCTCTTTCGTGTCGACTATGTGACCAATCTCTATCAACCCTTGATGGAATTGGCTGATATTGTTGTGACACGAGGTGGTGCCAATACGATTTTTGAGCTCTTAGCCATGGTAAAATTACATGTTATTGTGCCACTTGGTCGTGAAGCTAGTCGTGGAGACCAGATTGAAAATGCAGCTTACTTTGTAAAAAAAGGCTATGCAGAAGAGCTTCAAGAAAGCGATTTGACCTTGGACAGTTTAGAAGAGAAGCTTTCTCACTTACTAAGTCACAAGGAATACTACCAGACTAACATGAAGGCATCTAAGGAATTGAAATCTCTAGCAGATTTTTATCAATTGTTGAAAAAAGATTTATCATAAGGAAAGTAAATGTCAAAAGATAAGAAAAATGAGGGCAAAGAAATCCTCGAAGAATTTAAAGAGTTATCAGAATGGCAGAAACGAAACCAAGAATATCTAAAAAAGAAGGCTGAAGAAGAGGCAGCCCTAGCTGAGGAGAAGGAAAAGGAAAGACAAGCTCGAATGGCTTCAAAATCTGAAAAGTCAGATGCAACCGAGGAGCAAGAGAGTGAATCTGATTCAAAAGACTCAAAATCAGCTAAGAAAGAGTCTGAAGAAAAAGTAGAAGAGTCAGAAGACGTCAAAAAAGAAGTACCCAAAGAAGAACCAAAATCCAAAGAGCCAAAGAAACAGAATAAACAGGATAAAAAAATAGAGAAAAAGCCTGTAAAGGAAAAACCGGTCAAACCAAAAATTCCAGGAGTTCATATCTGGCGGGCTATCTCGATTTTGTTTCTCAGTCTGCTTTTATTGGTTGTCTCTGCCTACTTGCTCAGCCCTTATGCGACCATGAAGGATATTCGTGTTGAGGGAACAGTGCAAACTACAGCTGATGATATTCGACAGGCTTCAGGCATTCAGGATTCGGATTATACGATTAACCTTCTGCTAGATAAGGAAAAATATGAAGAGCAGATTAAGTCTAACTATTGGGTTGAATCAGCTCAGCTTGTCTATCAATTTCCAACCAAGTTTACAATCAAGGTCAAGGAATATGATATTGTGGCCTACTATGTTTCTGGAGAAAGTCATTATCCAATCCTTTCAAGCGGTCAGCTCGAGACCAGTTCGGTCAGTTTGGTCAGTCTGCCAGAAACTTATATATCAGTTCTCTTTAATGACAGCGAACAAATCAAGACCTTTACGTCAGAACTTGCTCAAATTAGTCCAGAACTCAAGGATGCTATCCAAAAGGTGGAATTAGCTCCAAGCAAGGTGACTTCCGATTTAATTCGATTGACCATGAATGATTCGGACGAAGTCTTGGTTCCCCTTTCTGAAATGAGTAAGAAACTGCCTTATTACAGTAAGATTAAGCCTCAATTGTCAGAACCGAGTGTGATTGACATGGAAGCTGGAATTTACAGTTACACTGTGGCGGATAAATTAATTATGGAGGCTGAGGAAAAAGCCAAACAAGAGGCTAAGGAAGCTGAGAAGAAATAAAAAGAGGAAGAGAAGAAAAAACTGGAAGAACAGCAGAATAAACTAGAAGAGGAAAGGAAAAAGCTGGAGGAAGAGGGCAATCAAAACCAAACGACCCGACGTTCATCGCGTCGCTAGGTTTACCTTTTCTTCTATAGCTCTTTAGTTGCCATGTTTTTACTTGACAAGTGCTAGTAGAAATAATAGAATAGTAAAAAACCTTTAAAGCAGTCCAGAGAGGCAGCTAAGGTTAGACGGTGAAAGGGTGGAGACTACCCATTTTTCGTGGAACCTTGCTGTTGGCAGGTTCCTTTTTTCGTGGCTTCTGTTGCCCAGACTCTCTCACTAGCAAAGGTAAAAGGAGAAACCTATGCGAGAACATCGTCCAGTCATTGCTCTTGATTTTCCTAGTTTTGAGGCGGTCAAGGAATTCTTAGCTCTTTTTCCAGCAGAAGAAAGCCTTTATCTTAAGGTAGGGATGGAGCTTTATTACGCAACGGGGCCTGAGATTGTGTCTTACTTGAAAGGCCTGGGGCACAGTGTCTTTTTGGATCTCAAGCTGCATGATATTCCCAATACAGTCAAATCAGCCATGAAGGTCCTGTCTCAGCTTGGTGTGGATATGACAAATGTTCATGCTGCTGGGGGTGTAGAGATGATGAAGGCTGCGCGTGAAGGTCTTGGAAGTCAAGCCAAATTGATCGCTGTCACTCAGCTCACATCAACCTCAGAAGCTCAGATGAAGGATTTTCAAAATATCCAAACCAGCCTGCAAGAGTCTGTCATTCATTATGCCAAGAAGACAGCTGAAGCAGGCTTGGATGGTGTTGTTTGCTCAGCTCAGGAAGTGCAAGTCATTAAGCAGGCTACCAATCCAGATTTTATCTGTCTAACACCAGGAATTCGCCCTCAGGGAGCTGCTGTTGGAGACCAAAAACGCGTGATGACGCCAGCAGATGCCTATCAAATCGGTAGTGACTATATCGTAGTGGGACGTCCCATTACCCAAGCTGAGGATCCTGTTGCAGCTTATCATGCCATCAAGGATGAATGGACACAGGACTGGAATTAAAGAACTAGATTAGAAAAATAAAAGGAGAATATCATGACACTTGCTAAAGATATCGCTAGCCACCTCTTGAAAATTCAAGCCGTTTACCTCAAACCAGAGGAGCCTTTCACTTGGGCATCTGGCATCAAGTCACCGATTTACACGGATAACCGTGTGACGCTTGCCTATCCAGAAACTCGTACCCTAATTGAAAATGGCTTTGTGGATGCTATCAAAGAAGCCTTTCCTGAGGTTGAGGTGATTGCAGGAACTGCGACAGCAGGGATTCCTCACGGAGCCATCATTGCTGACAAGATGAATCTGCCATTTGCCTACATCCGTAGCAAACCAAAAGACCACGGTGCTGGTAATCAAATCGAAGGTCGCGTAGCTCAAGGTCAAAAAATGGTAGTGGTTGAAGATCTTATTTCAACAGGTGGCTCTGTTCTCGAGGCCGTAGCAGCAGCTAAACGCGAAGGAGCAGATGTGCTTGGAGTGGTCGCGATTTTCAGCTACCAATTGCCAAAAGCAGATAAGAACTTCTCAGATGCAGGTGTCAAACTTGTGACGCTTTCTAACTACAGTGAACTTATTCATCTAGCCCAAGAAGAAGGCTATATCACCCCAGAAGGATTAGGTCTCCTTAAACGCTTTAAAGAAGACCAAGAAAATTGGCAAAATGCCTAAAACATAGAAAATCAGGTAGTCACTAGGATTACCTGATTTCTTTTTGTGATTTCATTGAATATTATACTCAATGAAAATCAAAGAGCAAACTAGGAAGCTTGCTGCAGGTTGCTCAAAGCACAGCTTTGAGGTTGTAGATAAAGCTGACGTGGTTTGAAGAGATTTTCGAAGAGTATTAGTCGACTTTTCCACCTTCAACAACCAGGTCATCTGCTTTAGCAGCGTCACCGTAGGTTGGGTGAAGTGTTTTTTCATAGGCCTTGTGGAAGAAGTTTTCTTTACCGAGCTTTTCAATATCTTTATTGATGAAGTCTAGCAATTCTTGGTTACCTTTTTGAACTGCTGCCGCAATGGTATCTGGATTACCGAGGGAAGTAATACCGACTTCAAATCCTTTATTTTCAAGCGCCCAAGCTAGGACTTCAGTATTGTCAGTTGAAAAGGCATCTCCACGACCGTCAAGAAGAGCTTGGTAAGAGTCACTGTATTGGTCGTATTTTTGGAGTTTGATTTCTGGATGATTCTTTTCAAAATAAGTTTCAGCGGTCGTTCCTTTTGTAACAATCAAGGTTTTGCCTTCAAGTTGTTTGACGTCTGTAATGAGACCGGTCTTAGGTGATACGACTCCAAGTGAAACTTTCATGTATGGAAGGGCAAAATCAACTTGTTTCTTGCGTTCGTCAGTTACTGTAAAGTTGGCAAGTGTGATATCAACCTTGTTTGAAATCAAGTATTCCGCACGGTTGGCAGCATCGACTGAAACGTATTTAACCTTCACGCCAAGGTCCTGTGCCAGTTGGTTTCCAAGTTCAATATCGTAACCTTGGTAAGAACCGTCATTGTCAACGTAACCAAACGGTTTTTTATCTCCAAACACGGCGACTCGTAGCTCACCGCTTTTTTTGATTTCATCGATTGTGCGAGCCTTGGCAGTGGTTTTACCTGACGATGCACCACCATTTCCACCTGAGCTACAAGCTGTGACAAAGATAAGGGCAAAGGCAAGTGCCAAAACAGTTAAGAGTGGTTTGAATAGTTTCATAAGAATCTCCTTTATAGATATGAGCCAAATTGGCTAAAGTCAAAGACGTTTAAAAATTCCTGGGCTCGTTTGGTTTGCGGATTGGTAAAGAAGGCTTGAGCTGTTCCTTCTTCAGCGATTTTCCCTTGGTCGAGGAAGATAATCCGATCGGCAATTGCTTGGGCAAACTGCATTTCATGGGTTACTAAAATCATGGTACGGCCTTCTTGAGCCAAGTCATTGATAAGTTCCAGAACCTCACGTACCATTTCTGGATCCAGCGAAGCAGTCACTTCGTCAAAAATGATAATTTCTGGATGCATGAGGAGGGCACGGACAATTGCAACCCGTTGCTTCTGTCCACCAGATAATTGACGCGCAAAGCTATGTTGTTTATCTAGCAAACCAACACGTTCCAGTAGTTGCAGAGCTTCTTCCGTTACTTCTTTCTTGTCTCTTCCCTGAGCCTTGATAGGGCCTAGGATGAGGTTTTGTAGGACATCCAGATGGGGAAAGAGTTCATAGCTTTGAAAGACCATGCCAATCTTTTGGCGAACCAGGTGAAAGTCTTTTTTATTTTCAACGATAGACTGACCGTCCAGAAGAATATCTCCACCTTGAATACTTTCTAAGCCATTGAGGCAACGAAGGAGAGTACTTTTCCCACAACCAGATGGCCCTAGGATGACGACAACTTCCCCTTTTTTGATATCTAAGGATAGTCCTTGGAGGATAGGATTGTCTCCGAAGGATTTTTTGAGTTCCTTGATTTCTAAGATAGTTTCAGACATTTAGTTCCTCCAATGTTTTTCTAAGTGAGTAGATAGTTTGGAAATAGGGAAGCAAACTGTGAAATACAAGACCAGGATGGTTCCATAAATCCAAAAGGAAGCAGTTGGGATAGTCAGGCGATTGCTATCGATGATTTGTTGCCCAACCTTGGTCACTTCAACAACCCCAATCAAGACAACCAAGGAAGTGGTTTTAATCATCCGAGTGACAAGGTTAATGGCCTGCGGTAGCAGTCTTCTCAAAACCTGTGGGATGATAATGTGGTAGTAAAGTTGAACATTGGTCAAGCCGAGCGCCTGTCCACTTTCAAACTGATGTTTAGGAAGGGAAGTGATAGCTCCACGGACCAAGTCCCCCATTTCAGCTGTTCCCCAGAGGGTAAAAACGATAATAGCTGAAGTCTCACCTGAGATATTGATATTAAAGTTTCGAGCTAATCCAAAGTAAACAATGAAGAGTAGCACCAGCTGGGGCATGATACGGATGAATTCCAGATACAATCGTGTTAAAAATCGTACGATTCTAGAATGAGAGGTCATGATCATTCCCATGACCGTTCCGAATATCATGGATAAGAGGACAGACAGGATGGATATCCCAATGGTAACGCCCAGTCCCTGTATGATTCTCAGTAGATTATTTCCCTGAAAGAGTACTTGGATTCCCGAATCCTGCATGGCGGAGCCTCCTTTCTATCCAACTAAAGACCAGTGAGATGGGTAGCAGCATCATCAGATAAGCACCTACCAACATAGCCAGTGCAATGTCTGTTTCATAGTAGAGACCAATCAAGTCTTTGGCGACGTACATGAGGTCGGCTAAAGCCACTGCTGAGAAAACAGAGGTTTCCTTGATGAGGAAAATGACATTGGCACTAAAAGATGGTAGAGCAACCGCTGTTGCTTGTGGAATAACCACATAGCGAAAGACCTGTACAGGTGTCAGACCGATAGCTAATCCAATCTCCTGCTGGGTTTGACTGACGGCTTCCAGCCCACTTCGGAAAGATTCTGCCATATAGGAGCCTCCTAAAAAGACCAGTCCCAGAGTAGCACAGACTTCTGAAGATAGGACAATCCCTATTCGGGGAAGTCCGAAGTAGAGAAAGAAGAGTTGAATCAAAAGGGGCGTATTACGTGACAATTCAATGTAGGCTGTCGCTACTTGCGCCAGAACAGGGATTCGATAATGTCGGATGATACTAACGATTAAACCGAGCAGAAAGGATCCCAAAATTCCCCAAACTGCAATATGCAAGGTCAGAAAGAATGCCTTTTGATATAGTGGTAGATATTGTTCAACAATGGACCAATCCAAAAATAGAACCTCCCATCTAGAAATAATACAGTTATTGTAGCACTTAAAATCTCCTTTGGATAATATCTATTTTTTATTGCCCTTATAAGGATTTTTTATCATAGACATAAAATTTCTGAAATTTCCAAACAAAATATTTGAAAAATTTTGAAAAAAGAGTTAAGATATTTTTGTAATATACAAAGTAAACGCTTACTTATTAAGGAGGGCATTTTATGTCATACAAAACAAGCAATGCAGAAGGTCATGTAGATTTCATCAATACCTATGATTTGGAGCCAATGGCGCAACAAGTTATTCCTAAAGCAGCATTTGGCTATATCGCTAGTGGGGCGGAAGATACTTTCACTTTAAGAGAGAATATCCGTGCCTTTAACCACAAACTCATCGTTCCTCATACGCTTTGTGATGTTGAAAATCCAAGTACAGAGATTGAATTTGCAGGTGAAAAATTGTCTTCACCAATCATTATGGCGCCTGTTGCAGCTCATAAATTAGCAAACGAACAGGGTGAAGTGGCGACTGCGCGTGGTGTGCATGAGTTTGGGTCCCTCTATACAACCAGTTCTTACTCTACTGTCGATCTTCCAGAAATTACAGAAGCCCTTCAAGGGACACCTCACTGGTTCCAATTTTACTTTAGTAAAGATGACGGGATTAACCGCCACATCATGGACCGTGTGAAGGCTGAAGGTTATAAAGCGATTGTCTTGACGGCAGATGCGACTGTAGGGGGCAATCGTGAGGTTGATAAGCGTAATGGTTTTGTCTTCCCAGTTGGCATGCCGATTGTTGAAGAATACCTGCCAGAAGGTGCTGGAAAATCAATGGACTTTGTTTACAAATCAGCTAAACAACGCTTGTCTCCACGTGATGTAGAATTTATCGCTGAATACTCAGGACTTCCTGTTTATGTCAAGGGACCACAATGCCGTGAGGATGTTGAACGTTCGCTTGCTGCAGGTGCCTCTGGTATCTGGGTAACCAACCACGGTGGTCGCCAAATCGACGGTGGACCAGCTGCCTTTGACTCACTTCAAGAAGTAGCAGAAGCAGTTGACAAACGTGTACCAATCGTCTTTGACTCAGGTATTCGTCGTGGTCAACACGTCTTTAAAGCCTTGGCTTCAGGAGCAGACTTGGTAGCTATTGGTCGCCCTGTGATTTATGGTTTGGCTCTCGGTGGTAGCGTCGGTGTACGTCAAGTCTTTGAACACTTGAATGCAGAATTGAAGACAGTCATGCAGTTGTCTGGAACTCAGACCATTGAAGATGTCAAACACTTCAAACTCCGTCACAACCCATACAATCCAACCGTCCCAGTTGACCCACGCGACTTAAAATTGTATTGATAAAAAGATTGCCTCCACTGAATGTGGAGGTTTTTGCTTGTATTTTAAAAGTTTCAATGAAGGAAAATGTATCAAAAACTATAGAAATATATTTTTCAGTCAAATATCTTGCTAGGGCTTTCATTTTTTGCTATACTGGTGCAGTAATTAAATAATAAAGACATTTGGGGTGCTTTAGGCTGAGATGATACCCATTGAACCTGATACAGTTAAGACTGGCG
>CAJPJN010000026.1:0-12662 GCA_905369855.1 Streptococcus oralis
GAAGAGTAAGTTCTGTTTATTTTGAGCGGCATAGATACCGTTAAACATAACCCCAAGATTTCCTGAGGTTGGATTTTTCATTCCGACTGGTGCATCAATTCCTGAAGCCACAAAGCGGTGCTCTTGGTCTTCCACAGAACGAGCCCCCACAGCATGGTAGCTGACCAAATCATCTACCAAGACCAGATTTGACGGATAAAGCATCTCATCTGCCGTTGTCAAACCAGTCTCTGTAATCACGCGGTAGTGCAACTGGCGCACAGCCTGCAAGCCATTAATCAGGCTTGGAGCCTTAGAAGTATCTGGCTGGTGTACCAAGCCTTTATAGCCGTCTCCGTTGGTGCGTGGTTTAGCAGTATAAACACGCATAACCATAAAAATCTTGTCCGCCACCTTCTTTTGCAAGGCGGATAAACGGCGGGCATATTCCAAAACAGCCTCTTCATTGTCAGACGAGCAAGGACCAATCACCAAAAGGATCCGGTCATCTTCTCCTGAAATAATGTCTGCCAATTCTCTATCACGACGCTCCTTTAGTCGCAAGGCTTCCGCAGACAATTGGGTTTCTGCCTTGATTGCTTCAATATCGATTTCTTGACCTTTTTCAATAAATGCCATCTTATTCTCCTAGCGTTTGGTAGATTTCTCTGACGAGGACTTCCGTATTTTCCCAGCCAAGGCAAGGGTCTGTGATAGACTTGCCAAATACTTCCGGTTCGTTTTGACGGCCGTCTTCTAGATAAGACTCAATCATAAAGCCACGAACGTACTGCTTGATTTTTTCATTCCAATCACGATTAATCAAGGTCTGGCGGACAATTCGAATTTGGTCCATATGTTGCTTACCAGAATTGTCATGATTGGTATCGACGATGATAAAAGGATTTTCCAAGCCCATTTTCTCATATTGAGCAATAGTATCCATCAAATTATCATAGTAGTAGTTAGGAATATTCTTACCATACTCATTGGTCGCTCCACGAAGAATAGCGTGCGAAAGCGGGTTTCCAGTTGTTTCCACTTCTTTTCCTAGGAAAAGGAAACTTTGTTTGTTTTGAGCAGCATAACTCCCATTAAACATGACATTGAGATTTCCTGAAGTTGGATTTTTAAAACCAGTCGCAAAATCTGCTCCACTTGCCACAAAGCGGTGTTGCTGATCTTCAACTGAACGGGCACCAACCGCCATGTAGGAAATCAAATCATCCACAAGAGGAAGATTTTCAGGATAAAGCATTTCATCAGCAGTAGTCATACCTGTTTCCGTGATGACACGATAGTGAAGATGGCGAACAGCTTTGATTCCGTTGATAAGACTAGGCGCTTCTGCCGTGTTAGGCTGGTGAATCAATCCCTTATAGCCATCTCCGTTGGTACGAGGTTTGGCAGTATAAACACGCATAACCATAAAGATACGGTCTGCCACTTCTTCTTGCAAAGCTGCCAAACGCTTAGCGTATTCAAGGACAGCTTCTTCATTGTCAGATGAGCATGGCCCGATTACCAAGAGAATTCGCTGGTCTTCTCCACGTATAATGGCTTCTAGCTCTTGATCGCGCTGTGATTTTCTCTCCAAAGCTTGGCCTTCTAATTTTGATAAGGCACGAACTTCTTCAATATTAATTTTAGGACTTTTTGCTGTAAATACCATAACTCATCTCCTTATAAATCATGACCACCCGTCTAACGGGTGGTTTGAACCAGGGCTATAAGCCCAAATTACCAGCCAGCGCCTAAAGACGCTGGCTTTCACGTTGTTCAAGCCTCATTGCTCTTGACTCGTCACTTGCCTCTTAAAGAGGCTTTAGTATTACTTACCACTATCCCTAAAGGGATCCTCATATTCTTTTACACTTAATTTATCTAGTGCTATATCATGCTTTTCCTGTTCTTGAATATATTTCTTAATTGTGTCTTCATTGAGTCCCACCGTACTTACATAATAATCTTCCGCCCAGAAATGCCGATTCCCAAACTTGTACTTGAGATTGGCGTGTTTATCAAACATCATGAGTGCACTTTTCCCTTTTAAATAACCCATGAAACTCGAAACACTTATCCTTGGTGGAATACTGACTAACATATGTACATGGTCTGGCATTAAGTGACCCTCGATAATTTCAACTCCTTTATAACTACACAAGCGATGAAATATTTCGCCTAAACTACTTCGATATTGATTATAGATGACTTTTCGTCTATACTTAGGGGTGAACACAATGTGATACTTACAGTGCCACTTTGTGTGCGATAAACTATGAGCCTTTTGTGCCATATTTTTCTCCTTTCGCTTTACAATTGGCTTGAACACCTTTATTGTATCGCGTTTGGAGTTTTTTTGGTATAACCTTCGACGCGCACCCGCATAGCGGGTGGTTTTTTTTGTCTCGCACCTAACGGAGCGAGACGGACTAATAGTCACATGAGCAAACGGATACCAAGTAAAAATTTACTTTTCACAAGGTATCCGCCTCTAAACTATCTCATTTTATTGTCTTTTTCCGTGACAGTTTTTAAACTTCTTACCAGAACCACATGGGCAAAGTTCATTCCGTCCAATCTGGCTCAAATCCAAATCTTCAGGCATATTTGCTTGGTGGGCAGCGATATTGCGAGTCGCTGTTGTACTGATATGGTGTTCTGCTTGTGGTCTTTCTTGTTCATGAATTTGTGCTTTCATCATCAAACGTGTCACATCAAACTCAATCGAACCAATCATGTCATTAAACATACGGAAACCTTCTGCCTGATACTCAACAACAGGGTTGTTCTGAGCATAGCCACGAAGTCCAACCGCATTACGCAATTGATCGAGGGCATCGATATGATCTGTCCACTTGTTATCTACCACTCGTAGAATCAAGACTTTTTGGAATTCTTTAACTGCTTCTTCATCGCGTAGTTTTGAAACCTGACTATCGTAAACTTGCAAGGCACGTTGGAAGAGTTCTTCCTTGATGGCCTTATCAGACAAGCCTGACAAGTCTTCGATTGAAATAGAATCTTCTGGAAGCAAGTTGTACTTAGCAAAGTTCAAAATTGCTTCTAGTTTTTCATCTTGTTTGGCACGCGCATGACCATCAACGACACGACCAATCGTACGTTTGATCATAGCCTGAATTTCAGGTGCCAAGTCACGATCTGCAGTGATAACGTCGTAACGTTGAGCGTAGATAATCTCACGTTGTTCACGCATGACGTCATCGTATTGAAGGACTTGTTTACGGGTATCGTAGTTATTTCCTTCGACACGTTTTTGCGCCGCTTCAACTTGACGTGTCAACATACGAGACTCAATGGCCTCTTCAGACATGTTCAAGCGTTCAAAGATTCCCTTCAAGCGTTCAGAACCAAAACGTTTCATCAAGTCATCTTCAAGAGAGAGGTAGAATTGTGACTCACCTGGGTCTCCTTGACGACCTGAACGTCCACGAAGCTGGTTATCGATACGACGGCTTTCATGACGTTCTGTACCAATAACACAAAGTCCTCCAAGTTCACGAACCCCTTCACCAAGCTTGATGTCGGTACCACGACCGGCCATGTTGGTTGCAATGGTAACAGCACCACGTTGACCAGCATTCATGATGATTTGGGCTTCTTT
Organism: Streptococcus oralis; assembly: GCA_905369855.1. GTDB lineage: Bacteria > Bacillota > Bacilli > Lactobacillales > Streptococcaceae > Streptococcus > Streptococcus oralis_BN. Next base: position 3,605 of record CAJPJN010000026.1, read on the forward strand.
ATAGTGGTTTTTAGCATTTAGGACTTCGTGAGGAACGCCAGCTGCGACCAATTTCTTAGAAATGTAATCACTGGTTTCAACCGCTACTGTACCAACCAAGACAGGCTGACCTTTTTGGTAACGAGCCTTAACGTCTTCGACAACCGCCTTAAACTTAGCCTCGATACTTGCATAAAGAAGGTCTGAGTGGTCAATACGTTGAACAGGACGGTTGGTTGGAATTGGAATAACACGAATGTTGTAGATTTCACGGAATTCTTCTTCCTCAGTCTTACCTGTACCCGTCATACCAGACAATTTCTTGTACATACGGAAGAGGTTTTGGTAAGTGATTGAGGCAGATGTCTTGGTTTCATCCTGAATTGGCACACCTTCTTTGGCTTCAATGGCTTGGTGCAATCCATCAGAATAACGACGACCTTCCATGGTACGACCTGTAAATTGGTCAACGATCAAGATTTCTTGCTCTTCGCTCACCACATAGTCAATATCGAGAAGCATGATGTAGTTGGCACGAAGGGCGTTATCGATAAAGTGAGTCAGAGCTACGTTTTCGATGTCATAGAGGTTTTCAAGTTTGAAGTAGCTTTCAGCCTTGTCAATCCCTGAATCAGACAAACCAATAGTCTTAGACTGCACATCGATGATGTAGTCGTCTTTGTCCAAAGATTTTACATAGTGGTCTGCCATGTGATACAACTGACTGGTTTCAACAGCGTTAGCACCTGATACGATCAAAGGTGTACGGGCCTCGTCAATCAAGATAGAGTCAACCTCATCGACCAAGGCATAGTTAAGCGGACGTTGTACCATGTTTTCAGCACGAACGACCATGTTGTCACGAAGGTAGTCAAATCCGATTTCTGAGTTGGTTGAGTAGGTAATATCACACTCATAGGCTTCTTTTTTCTCCATTGGAGATTTGGCAGCCAAGTTAATCCCTACTGACAAACCAAGCCATGAGTACAATTCACCCATCTCAGTCGCGTCACGTTCTGATAGGTATTCATTGACCGTAACTACGTGAACCCCTTTACCTGAAAGGGCATTGAGGTATACGGGCATGGTCGCAGTCAAGGTTTTCCCTTCCCCTGTACGCATCTCTGGCACGTCACCATGGTGAAGAACGATTCCCCCCATGACCTGAACCTTATATGGGAAGAGACCTAGGACACGTTTGGCACCCTCACGGACAACCGCAAATGCTTCATAAAGCAATGAATCCAGTGATTCTCCATTTTGATAACGTTCTTTAAATTCAACTGTTTTTGCTTTTAGTTGGTCATCTGTCAAAGCAGCCATTTGGTCTTCGTATTTGAAAACCTTGTCAGCCATCTTTTCCAGACGACGGATTTCTCCTTTATCATTTTCGATAATTGTTTTTAAAATATTAGCCATGTTTTTCCTTACTTTAAATTCCGAATATTTTAGAATGTTCTTTTAATTTTAGCACAATTACTGATTATTTTCAAGGAAGAATCCCCATTTTGAAAAGGAAAAAGAGGCTAGTTTCCAAGCTAACCTCTCTGACTTTTATGATACTTTAATTGCCAAAAATCGGCAAAATCGCAAATAGGATAAATAGATTAATCCAAAGAGAAAAACAGCAGATCAATCCAAAAACAAAGAGACTGACTTTCTTGGACAGCAAGGCCATCAAAATCGACAGAATTCCAAAAACTAGTAAAACTTTCTGCATGATTAAGAGATTGATAGATATTCCCAGAACTGGTTTATCCCAAGGAACAAAGAAGAAAGCCAGCCAGATCAGCAGAACTAAACCAATATAGACCTTAGAATAGCGTGTAATAAATGATTTTAGACGTGTCATAAGCTACCTCCTATCAATAAAAACCATATAAATCAATGCCTTCCACCTTTTGACTTCCCGAGTTCCCGTCTCAAGCGAAGCATTTTTTTGAAAAAGATATAGGTTAACCAAGAACTGGAAAAAGCAATAAGTAGTAATAATAACCAAATGCCCCAAGACTTGATGTCTGCCACATTTCTCAATAGGATATTGAAAAATAGGACTGAAAAAACTGTCCAAGCAAGGCTAAAAAGAGCATAGAGGGGGATGTAAATCCAGTAAAAATAGTAAAAAATTGGGAAAAATTTACTATCTCTATTGGCCTTTTCAATCCAGCTGAAAAAGTAAAACCAGGGAAATAGGATTATCAATTTAAACAAATGTTTCATCACCATCCCCCCTCTTTTTGATAGCGTTTTCTTCAACTTCATTCTATCAAAAAAATCTGGAAATGTCATTCCAGATTCTACTTTTTTATTTGCGTTTTCTTGCGATGAGATGAATTGGTGTTCCCTCAAAAACAAAGGCCTTGCGGATTTGATTTTCCAAGAAACGCAGGTAAGAAAAGTGCATGAGTTCTTCTTCGTTGACAAAGATGACAAAGGTTGGTGGTTTGGTTGCCACTTGGGTCGCATAGAAAATCTTAAGACGTTTTCCTTTGTCTGTCGGTGTTGGGTTGATGGCAATAGCATCCATAATCACATCGTTCAAGACAGCTGATGGAATACGTGTGTTTTGACTTTCACTGATTTGCTTGATCATCTCAGGAAGTTTGTGGAGACGTTGCTTGGTCAAAGCGGATACAAAGATAATCGGTGCGTAAGGCAGGTATTGGAACTGCTCACGGATATCTTCTTCCCAGTTTTTCATAGTGTGGTTGTCTTTTTCAAGTGTATCCCACTTGTTGACCACGATAATCATTCCTTTACCAGCTTCATGGGCAAATCCTGCGATACGCTTATCGTATTCACGAATGCCTTCTTCCGCATTGATGACCATTAAGACCACATCAGAGCGGTCAATAGCACGCATGGCACGCATGACAGAGTATTTCTCGGTATTTTCATAAACCTTACCAGACTTGCGCATACCAGCCGTATCAATCATGGTAAACTCTTGGCCATCTGTATCTGTAAAGTGGGTATCAATGGCGTCACGAGTGGTTCCAGCAACGGGACTGGCAATGACACGATCTTCTCCCAAAATAGCATTGATCAAGCTTGATTTTCCGACGTTAGGACGACCAATCAAGCTAAACTTAATCACATCTGGATTTTCTTCTTCATATTCATTTGGAAGATTTTCTACGATAGCATCTAGCACATCCCCTGTACCGATACCATGGACAGATGAGATAGGCAACGGTTCACCCAAACCGAGAGCATAGAAATCATAGATATCATTTCGCATTTCAGGGTTATCCACCTTGTTCACTGCGAGGATAACTGGTTTATGGGTCTTATAAAGCTTACGGGCTACGTATTCGTCCGCATCGGTAATTCCTTCCTTACCAGACACGACAAAGACGATAACATCGGCTTCTTCCATGGCAATTTCTGCCTGGTGCTTGATTTGTTCCATGAAAGGAGCATCGACATCATCGATTCCTCCTGTATCAATCATGCTAAAGGAACGATTGAGCCACTCACCCGTTGCATAGATACGGTCACGTGTCACTCCTTCGACATCTTCTACAATGGAGATTCGCTCACCAGCGATCCGATTAAATAGGGTTGATTTCCCAACATTGGGACGTCCTACAATGGCAATAGTTGGTAGGGCCATAATTTCTCACTTTCTACAATAACTTCTTCTGTTCAAGATTTTTTCTAGTTGAGCTCGGTTCAGCTTGACCAAACTGTTCTGCTAGACGCTGACTCCAGCTTGTGGTCGCACGCGCCCCAGCATAGTCCGCCTGTACACGGTCATAAGCCTCAATCACATCAACTGTTTGTTCCTGATATTCTTCCTCAAATACCACTTGATTCAATGGCAAGCGAGGTTTGACTTCATGTTCTTCATTTGGCACACCTAGTGCCATCCCAAAGACAGGATAGGTGTAGTCAGGCAGGTTAAAGAGCTCTGCCACTTCTTCTGACTTGTATCGAACCAAACCGATAATGACACCACCATAGCCCAAACTTTCAGCTGCCAGCAGGGCATTTTGACCAGAAAGAGCCGCATCGACTGAACTAATCAAGAGACCTTCTACACCTTGAGGTTGGAAGGTATCCGTATGGAGTCGTGCTCCCTTTTCTGCTCGGTTCAAGTCTCCGACAAAGAGAAGGAAAACAGATGACTGGCGAATGGCTTCTTGAGGTACCAATTCATATAAGGCATCTTTCTTTTCTTGACTTCGTACCACAATCACAGAGTAGGATTGAAAATTCTTCCAAGACGAGGCCATTTGGGCTGCTGTCAGGATTTCAGTCAAGTCTTCCTGAGGAAGGGCTTGCTCCTTAAATCTGCGCACTGATGAGTGGCTTTGCATTAATTTAATCGTTTCTGTCATCGACGGTTCACTCCTTCTAAACGAGTCTCCTCAGCCAAATAACGGATGCGTTCCATGACTCGTCTGGCTTCCCAGGTTTCGTCATTTCCATGTTTCCCTTTAGCGAAATGCAGCTCCAATTCTTCATAGTTGAAGTTGGAGGTAAAAAAGGTCGGTAAATTTTCCTGCATCCGATATTGGAGAATGACTTGCAGGATTTCGTCACGCACCCAAGCTGTTGATTGTTCGGCACCAATGTCATCTAAAATCAGGACTTCAGAAAGCTTAATCTCATCCACCAAGGTCTTGACATTGCCATCACCGATAGCATTTTTGACATCAATGACAAAGCTAGGATAGTGGAGGAGAGTTGATGAAACACCTCGTTTTTCTGATAAATCATGAGCCAAGGCAGCCACCATGAAACTTTTACCCACACCAAAATCTCCATATAGGTAAAGACCTTTTCGAATAGTTGGATACTGTTCCACGAAGGCTAATAGCTTTTCAAAAACTGGCAAGCGCTCCAAATCATCCAAGTCAACTTGAGCTAAACTAGCTTTCTTGAGACTGGCTGGCAGATTGATTAACTTGAGACGGTTCTTAATAGCCGCTTCTTTTTCAGCCGCGATTAGTTCAGGAGTTTCTTCATAAGAAACATCCGCATAGCCATGATTCATAACCAAAATCGGCTTGTAGCCTTTGGCAATATAATCCGTATCACCACGAAGAAACTTGTCGCGCTCGGTGATGTACTGATTAAACTTGGAGATACTGCGATTTAATTCCTCGGGAGTCAAGGATTCTTGCTGGATAAAGGCCGCAACATCAGGGTCCTTCATGATTTTCTGGACCAAATCTTGATAATGAAAACGGCTAGGTTGACGTTTGAGTACGTCTCCGACACTTTCCATCTAATCTCCTCCTTTTTCTAATCGAGCTAATAGTTCTTGTTTCTTACGTTCTAGTTCCAGACGAGTTTCCTCGCTGGTTTCATTTTTATAATCTGGATTGCTCCACTTGGGTACATTGGACTTGGCAGGACTAGGGGTACTGCTTTTTTGAGCCTGATTCTTCTGCCCTCGCTCACGAATGCGCAAGACTGCCTCTTCTGCCGAATGAATCTTTTGATAGGCATAGTCATTGGCTACCTTCATGGCATATTTCTCATTGATATTTGCCGAATCTACCTTATTAAAGGTCAATAAGAGAATGATATTGATGACTTCGTCCAGCAAGCCCAAGCCAGCCATCTGTTGCAAGAGTTCTCTTTCTGTTTGGGTAATGGTCCCCTTGCGTGTTTGCTTGATTTCTGCCAAGAACTGCAGGGCAGTTTTACTTTTGGCTTCCTTGATAATGGTTGCTTCCTTAGGACTAAAGTCAGAGGAAATCGGTTTTTGTGCGATTTTTTCCCGCATGCGTTTGGTTGAAATAACCTGGGAAACAGCTGTTGACTTGGCCAATTGATAGGTTTCAAACCAAGTCCATTTCTTCTCCTCAGCAATGGCAAAGAGGTTTAAGACATCGGACTGCTCATCCGCAAAACGAAGCCCGTCTCGAGCCATAAGCTGACGAAAATGGTCCAAGTCAAAATCGTTGGCCACTTTCTTCTTGAGACCAAGGTCTTCTTGACTTCCCAGTTCTGCCAAGTCTGGAAAGACTTGATTGAGTGAGACAGGTATTTCTTCACCATCAGCACTCTCAACTTTCAAATCCTCCACAGCTGCATCACCAATCTTTTTCTCCAAGAGTCTACGATAAACAGGATGTTCCAAGAAGTCCTGACTCGAAAGGGGAGCATGGAGAGCTAGCTGATAAACATCCCCCTTTTGATAGAGGGTCAAGAGATTGAAAGCAGATAGGATTTTCAAGGATTTTATCAGTCTATCCATCCCAAAGTTGAGATGGTTGAGAATACTTGAAAAAAGATATTCCTTTCTACCATTATCCCAAAAACTGATTGTATAAAGATAAAGGCTCAGTGCCTCCTGACCGATAATCGGGAGGTAGCACTGTACCAGAGATGAGGTATCTTGCGACACCCGATTATTCTTTAGATAAGAAAAACGGTCAATTGGCTTCATTTATCTTTCCTTTTTCTTTTTAGAGGACTGGGTAATTTGTTGGAGCAGGCTCTCTAACTCACTCACATCCTTAAAACTACGATAGACACTGGCAAAACGTACATAGGTAATCTCGTCCAATTCAGCCAACTCCTCCATGACGAGTGAACCAATGTCCTCACTTTGAATTTCATTTTCATTTCGACCACGGAGTTTCTGTTCGATACGATTGACTACCATGTTGATTTCATCACTTGACACAGGACGTTTCTGGGCTGAGCGGATAATTCCATTAAAGATTTTATCTCTGGAGAATTGTTCCCGTGTGCCATCTTTTTTAACAACCACTAAGGTTCTTTCTTCTACCCGTTCGTAGGTTGTAAAACGGTGTTGGCATTCGTCGCACTCACGTCTTCTACGAATGGTGTTCCCTTCTTCTGCTTGGCGACTATCGATAACACTTGACTTGGTAGCCCCACATTTTGGACAACGCATCCTTTCCCTCCTTATCGTTTTCTTTTCATTATACCATTTTTTAAACGATTCCCAAAACAATTCTTCTTTTTGCTTGACAAGTTTTTTGTTTTGTTGTATTATTTAATTAAGACAAAAGGATGGAAGAAAGGAGACCAAGATGTCCTGGACATTTGACAACAAAAAACCCATTTATTTACAGATTATGGAAAAAATCAAGCTTCAGATTGTTTCCCATACACTGGAACCCAATCAACAACTTCCAACCGTGAGAGAGCTGGCGAGCGAGGCAGGTGTCAATCCAAACACCATCCAAAGAGCCTTGTCAGACCTCGAACGAGAAGGATTTGTCTACAGTAAGCGAACAACTGGACGATTTGTAACTGAGGATAAGGAGCTAATCGCCCAATCGCGCAAACAATTATCAGAAGAAGAATTGGAACACTTCGTTTCCTCCATGACCCATTTTGGCTATGAAAAAGAAGAACTACCAGGCGTAGTCGGCGATTATATTAAAGGAGTTTAAGCCTATGTCATTACTAGCATTTGAAAATGTATCCAAATCTTATGGAGCAACACCAGCCCTTGAAAATGTTTCTCTTGACATTCCAGCTGGAAAAATTGTCGGTCTTCTTGGGCCAAATGGCTCAGGAAAAACAACCCTGATTAAACTAATCAATGGCCTCTTGCAGCCAGATCAAGGACGCGTCCTTATCAACGACATGGACCCAAGCCCAGCAACCAAGGCTATCGTGGCTTATTTGCCTGATACGACCTATCTCAATGAGCAAATGAAGGTCAAAGAAGCCCTAACCTACTTCAAGACCTTCTATAAAGATTTCAATCTTGAACGCGCCCATCATCTACTTGCTGACCTAGGTATTGATGAAAATAGTCGTCTCAAGAAACTATCAAAAGGGAATAAGGAAAAGGTACAACTGATTTTGGTTATGAGCCGTGATGCCCGTCTCTACGTTCTGGACGAACCCATTGGTGGAGTGGACCCAGCAGCCCGTGAGTATATCCTCAATACCATTATCAACAACTACTCCCCAACTTCTACCGTTTTGATTTCTACCCACTTGATTTCTGATATCGAGCCAATCTTGGATGAAATTGTCTTCCTTAAAGATGGAAAAGTCGTCCGTCAAGGTAATGTAGATGATATTCGCTATGAGTCTGGTGAATCCATTGACCAACTCTTCCGTCAGGAATTTAAGGCCTAAGCAAAGGAGATTATTATGTTTTGGAATTTAGTTCGCTACGAATTTAAAAATGTCAACAAGTGGTATTTAGCCCTCTACGCAGCCGTGCTAGCCCTTTCTGTTCCCCTAGGAATGCAAGGACACTACTATTCTTATATATCTTTCAAAGATAGCCAACCTTTCCTATTTATCTTTCTGGCTCTCGTCTTTGGCGGCTTGATAATTACACTTTGGATTTCAACCATTTTCTTGATTATCAAACGCTTCAAAGGTAGTGTCTATGACCGCCAAGGCTATCTGACTTTGACCTTGCCAGTTTCTGAGCACTATATCATCACAGCTAAATTAGTCGGAGCCTTCATCTGGTCTATACTTAGCTCGGCTGTACTGGCTCTAAGTGCTTTTCTTATTGTGACTATAACGGTTCCAGATTGGATGTCACATTATGACTGGTTCCCACTTGTAGGAACATACCTTCCTCAACTCTCTCTTGTGGGGTTATCCTTCCTACTAAATACTATTTCTGGAATCCTCTGCATCTACTTGGCTATTTCCATTGGACAACTGTTCAATGAATACCGTACAGCACTCGCTGTTGCAGCCTACATTGGTATCCAAATCGTCATTGGAATTATAGAAGTCTTCTTCAATACCAGTACTAACTTCTATGTCAATTCACTTGTAGGACTTAATGATAATTTCTATATGGGAGCAAGTACATCCATTATCGAGGAACTCATTTTCATAGCTATCTTTTATCTCGGAACCTACTACATCTTGAGAAACAAGGTTAATTTGCAATAGTTTTAAAAGAAAAAAGGATAACATCTCATCGCAGAGAGGCTATCCTTTTTCTTTTATCTCATTTTCTGTCTAACTTTATCTTACAGACGGATCATTCTAACCAATTAATACTCTTCGAAAATCAAATTCAAACTACGTCAGCTTCACCTTGCCGTATATATGTTACTGACTTCGTCAGTTCTATCTACAACCTCAAAACACTGTTTTGAGC
>CAJPJN010000027.1:0-12600 GCA_905369855.1 Streptococcus oralis
GCAAAGTCTTTTCAGTTGGGGGAGATTGAGTAGAGATGAAGCGGGCAGTGGATGAGGATGATATTCCATCATTGACGAAAATTGCAGAACTAGTCAATGCTATTTCTTATAAAATCAAGCAAATTGCAAAGCCTGTTTTGATGGAGGTTGATGGGGCTGTTGCAGGTGCCGCAGCCAATATGGCTGTTGCTGCAGATTTCTGTTTAGCGACCGATAAGGCTAAATTTATCCAAGCCTTTGTTGGAGTTGGTTTGGCTCCAGATGCAGGAGGAATTCATCTCTTGAGCCGAAGTATTGGTGTGACGCGTGCTACTCAATTAGCTATGACAGGAGAGGCTTTGACAGCAGAAAAAGCTCTAGAGTGGGGTGTGGTTTACCGTATTTCTGAAGCTGATAAGTTAGAAAAAACGAGAGAACAGCTTCTTAAAAAATTAAGACGTGGTTCAAGTAATTCCTATGCTGCTATTAAGAAGTTGGTGTGGGAGAGCCAATTTAAAGATTGGCAAGATTATGCTGTTTTAGAACTGCATCTACAGGAATCACTAGCTAAAACAGAGGATTTCAAAGAGGGAGTTCGGGCTCATTCGGAGAGAAGAAGACCTAAATTTACAGGAAAATAAAAAAATACTTGCGCCATTCTTTGAACTTTGATATAATTCTTCTGTCAAATGTTTTGATTGTAAAAGTTTTTTTTGAGAAGGAGGGAAAGAAAGTTTGGACTACCAACGAATTAATGAATATTTAACGTCTATATTTAACAATGTCCTCGTTATTGAGGAAGTTAGCTTGAGAGGTAGTCGTTTCAAGGATATCTCCATCAAAGAAATGCATACGATTGATGTGATTGGGAAATTCCCAGATGTGACACCAAGTCAAGTGTCGAAAGAGTTGATGGTGACTCTTGGGACAGTTACGACTAGTTTGAATAATCTCGAACGCAAGGGGTACATTGAACGCATTCGTTCAGAACATGATCGACGTGTGGTGCATCTGCATTTGACAAAGAAAGGTCGCTTGGTTCATAGGCTACATAAACGCTTCCATAAGGCTATGGTTGAAAAAATCATTGATGGTATGAGTAAGCAAGAAATTGAGGTTATGAGCAAAGGTTTGACCAATCTTTATCAATTTTTGGAGGATTTGAAATAATGGCTTTTGCAAAAATAAGCCAGGTTGCTCATTATGTGCCAGAGCAAGTGGTTACAAATCATGATTTGGCTCAGATTATGGATACCAATGATGAGTGGATTTCAAGTCGGACGGGAATACGACAAAGGCATATCTCAAGAACAGAATCTACTAGTGATTTGGCTACAGAGGTTGCTAAGAAACTGATGGCAAAAGCTGGAATCACAGGGGAGGAGTTGGATTTTATCATTCTAGCTACCATTACTCCTGATTCGATGATGCCCTCTACAGCTGCTCGTATCCAAGCTAATATTGGTGCTAATAAGGCCTTTGCTTTTGACCTAACAGCAGCTTGCAGTGGATTTGTATTTGCTCTTTCAACTGCTGAAAAGTTTATCGCTTCTGGTCGCTTTCAAAAAGGCTTGGTGATTGGTAGTGAAACCCTTTCTAAGGCAGTCGATTGGTCAGATCGATCAACAGCTGTTTTGTTTGGAGATGGTGCTGGTGGAGTCTTGCTAGAAGCTAGCGAGCAAGAGCATTTCTTAGCTGAAAGCCTCAATAGTGATGGGAGTCGTAGCGAGTGTCTGACGTATGGACATTCAGGCTTACATTCTCCATTTTCAGATCAAGAAAATGCAGATTCATTTTTGAAGATGGATGGACGCGCAGTCTTTGATTTTGCTATTCGGGATGTAGCCAAGTCTATCAAGCAGACTATTGATGAATCTCCTATAGAGGCGACAGACTTGGATTATCTGCTACTTCATCAGGCTAATGACCGTATTTTGGATAAGATGGCTAGAAAAATCGGTGTCGACCGAGACAAACTTCCAGCCAATATGATGGAATATGGCAATACCAGTGCAGCAAGTATCCCGATTTTACTTTCAGAGTGTGTAGAACAAGGTCTCATCCGTTTAGATGGTAGTCAGACTGTTCTGCTATCAGGCTTCGGTGGAGGCTTGACCTGGGGCACGCTCATTCTTACAATTTAGGTAATCATGTGGTGAACACATTGTTATAAAAACTATTTATTTTAAAGGAGTCCTATTATGGCAGTATTTGAAAAAGTACAAGAAATTATTGTTGAAGAACTTGGAAAAGACGCATCAGAAGTAACACTTGAATCAACTTTTGATGACTTGGATGCAGATTCATTGGACTTGTTCCAAGTAATCTCAGAAATCGAAGATGCTTTTGATATCCAAATCGAAGCAGAAGATGACTTGAAAACAGTTGGTGACTTGGTTGCCTACGTTGAAGAGCAAACAAAATAAACAGAATATAGATAGAAGGAGTAGGGAAACCCGCTCCCTCTTGTTTAGGCAATAGTTTGATTTTCAAATTATGACGATATCGAACTATTACGTAAGCAAGAAACGATGGAGGCACTATGAAAACGCGTATTACAGAATTATTGAACATTGATTATCCTATTTTCCAAGGAGGGATGGCCTGGGTTGCTGATGGTGATTTGGCAGGGGCTGTTTCCAAGGCTGGAGGGCTAGGGATTATCGGTGGGGGAAATGCCCCTAAAGAAGTTGTCAAGGCAAATATTGATAAAATCAAATCATTGACTGATAAACCCTTCGGTGTCAATATCATGCTCTTGTCTCCCTTTGTGGAAGATATTGTAGACCTCGTTATCGAGGAAGGTGTTAAGGTAGTGACAACAGGCGCAGGAAATCCAAGCAAATACATGGAACGATTTCATGCTGCTGGTATTACAGTTATTCCTGTTGTACCAAGTGTTGCCCTAGCTAAACGCATGGAAAAAATCGGTGCGGACGCTGTTATTGCAGAAGGAATGGAGGCCGGGGGGCATATCGGTAAATTAACAACCATGACCTTGGTGCGCCAGGTTGCTGCTGCTGTGTCTATTCCTGTTATTGCTGCAGGAGGGATTGCGGATGGTGAAGGTGCTGCGGCTGGCTTTATGCTAGGTGCAGAGGCTGTTCAGGTTGGAACGCGTTTTGTCGTTGCAAAAGAGTCTAATGCACATCCAAATTACAAGGCCAAGATTTTAAAAGCTAGAGATATTGATACTACGATTTCAGCTCAACACTTTGGACATGCTGTTCGAGCTATTAAAAACCAGTTGACTCGTGATTTTGAAAAAGCTGAAAAAGATGCCTTTAAACAAGAAAATCCAGATTTGGAAATTTTTGAACAAATGGGAGCAGGTGCTCTAGCCAAAGCGGTTGTTCACGGAGATGTGGATGGTGGTTCTGTTATGGCAGGTCAAATTGCAGGTCTTGTTTCCAAAGAAGAAACCGTTGAAGAAATTCTAAAAGATTTGTATTACGGAGCAGCTAAGAAAATTCAAGAAGAAGCCTCTCGTTGGGCAGGAGTTGTAAGAAATGACTAAAACAGCCTTTTTATTTGCTGGTCAGGGTGCCCAGTATCTAGGTATGGGACGGGATCTCTATGATCAGTATCCGATTGTCAGAGAGACGATTGATCAAGCTAGTCAGGTACTCGGTTATGATTTGCGTTATCTCATTGATACGGAAGAAGCAAAACTTAACCAGACCCGCTATACGCAACCAGCTATTTTAGCGACTTCAGTTGCTATTTACCGTTTATTGCAAGAAAAGGGCTATCAGCCTGATATGGTTGCTGGTTTGTCCCTTGGAGAATACTCTGCCTTGGTGGCCAGCGGTGCCTTGGATTTTGAAGATGCGGTTGCCTTGGTTGCTAAGCGTGGAGCCTATATGGAAGAAGCGGCCCCTGCTGGATCTGGTAAGATGGTAGCAGTTCTCAATACGCCAGTAGAGGTCATTGAAGAAGCCTGTCAAAAAGCTTCTGAACTTGGAGTGGTTACCCCAGCCAACTATAATACACCTGCACAAATCGTCATTGGTGGAGAAGTGGTTGCAGTTGATCGAGCTGTAGAACTCTTGCAGGAAGCAGGGGCTAAACGCTTGATTCCTCTCAAGGTTTCAGGACCTTTTCATACCGCTCTCCTTGAGCCTGCTAGCCAGAAACTAGCTGAAACTCTAGCTCAGGTAAGTTTTTCAGATTTCACTTGTCCCCTAGTCGGCAATACAGAAGCTGCAGTTATGAAAAAAGAAGACATTGCTCAACTCTTGACGCGTCAGGTCAAGGAACCAGTTCGTTTCTATGAAAGTATTGCAGTTATGCAAGAAGCAGGCGTAACCAACTTTATCGAGATTGGACCGGGGAAAGTCTTGTCAGGCTTTGTCAAAAAAATTGATAAGACAGCTAAACTAGCCAATGTTGAAGATCAGGCGAGTTTGGAAACCTTGCTAGAAAACAAGTAATCCCTTCTCCCATAAATACAAGAGGAAACAGGAGAAAAGAATGCAACTAAAAAATAAAAATATCTTTATTACAGGTTCGAGTCGTGGAATTGGTCTTGCCATTGCCCACAAGTTTGCTCAAGCAGGAGCCAACATCGTATTAAACAGTCGTGGGCCTATCTCTGAAGAATTGCTCGCTGAATTTGCAGACTATGGTGTCAAGGTGGTTCCCATTTCAGGAGATGTATCAGATTTTGCAGACGCTAAGCGTATGGTTGAGCAAGCTATTGCAGAGCTGGGTTCAGTAGATGTTTTGGTTAACAATGCAGGAATTACTCAAGATACCCTGATGCTCAAGATGACAGAAGCGGATTTTGAAAAAGTGCTTAAAGTTAACTTAACTGGTGCCTTTAACATGACACAATCAGTCTTGAAACCGATGATGAAAGCCAGAGAAGGTGCTATCATTAATATGTCTAGCGTAGTTGGTTTGATGGGAAATATCGGTCAAGCTAACTATGCAGCTTCTAAGGCTGGTTTGATTGGTTTTACCAAGTCTGTGGCGCGTGAAGTGGCCAATCGCAATATCAGGGTTAATGCTATTGCACCTGGAATGATTGAGTCCGATATGACAGCTGTTCTATCAGACAAGGTAAAAGATGCCATGCTGGCACAAATTCCTATGAAAGAATTTGGGCAGGCAGAGCAGGTTGCAGATTTGACAGTATTTTTAGCAGGCCAAGATTATCTAACTGGTCAAGTGGTTGCCATTGATGGTGGCTTAAGTATGTAGCAGAAGCTAGAGGTAAAAAAGATGAAACTAAATCGCGTAGTAGTAACAGGTTATGGAGTAACATCTCCAATCGGAAATACACCAGAAGAATTTTGGAATAGTTTGACAACTGGAAAAATCGGAATTGGTCCAATTACAAAATTTGATCATAGTGACTTTGATGTGCATAATGCAGCAGAAATCCAAGATTTTCCTTTTGATAAATACTTTGTAAAGAAAGATACCAATCGTTTTGATAACTACTCTTTGTATGCCTTGTACGCAGCCCAAGAAGCTGTTAATCATGCCAATTTGGATGTAGAGGCCCTTGATAAAGATCGTTTTGGTGTTATTGTTGCCTCAGGTATTGGTGGAATCAAAGAAATTGAAGATCAAGTGCTTCGCCTCCATGACAAAGGACCAAAACGTGTGAAACCATTGACCCTTCCAAAAGCCTTGCCAAATATGGCTTCAGGAAATGTTGCTATGCGTTTTGGAGCAAACGGTGTTTGTAAATCCATCAATACTGCCTGCGCTTCATCAAATGATGCGATTGGGGATGCCTTCCGCTCAATTAAGTTTGGTTTCCAAGATGTTATGTTGGTAGGTGGTTCAGAAGCCTCTATCACACCTTTTGCTATTGCTGGTTTCCAAGCCCTAACAGCTCTCTCTACTACAGAGGATCCAACTCGTGCTTCTATTCCATTTGATAAGGATCGTAATGGGTTTGTCATGGGTGAAGGTTCGGGGATGTTGGTTCTTGAAAGCCTTGAACACGCTGAAAAACGTGGGGCAACTATCCTTGCTGAAGTGGTTGGTTACGGAAATACCTGTGATGCCTACCACATGACTTCACCACATCCAGAAGGTCAGGGAGCTATCAAGGCCATCAAATTAGCCTTGGAAGAAGCTGAGATTTCCCCAGAACAAGTAGCCTATGTCAATGCTCACGGAACGTCAACTCCTGCTAATGAAAAAGGAGAAAGTGGTGCGATCGTAGCTGTTCTTGGTAAGGAAGTACCTGTATCATCAACCAAGTCTTTCACAGGACATTTGCTGGGTGCTGCAGGTGCAGTAGAAGCTATCGTAACAATCGAGGCTATGCGTCATAACTTTGTACCAATGACAGCTGGAACAAGTGAAGTATCAGATTATATCGAAGCCAATGTCGTTTATGGACAAGGCTTGGACCAAGAAATTCCATATGCCATTTCAAATACTTTTGGTTTTGGTGGCCACAATGCAGTTCTTGCTTTCAAACGTTGGGAGAATAAATAAGTATGAATTTAAACGATATTAAAGACTTGATGGCCCAATTTGACCAGTCAAGTTTGAGAGAGTTTTCTTATAAGAATGGGACGGATGAGTTGCAGTTTAGCAAGAATGAAGCGAGAATGGTGTCTGAAGTTGCAGCTCAAGTCGCTCCAGCGCCCGTTCTAGCAACACCCAGTCCAGTAGCTCCTACATCTGCTCCAGCAGAGACTGTAGCAGAAGAAGTTTCAGCTCCAGCAGAAGCAAGTATGGCTGCTGAGGGAGATGTTGTAGAGAGCCCACTTGTTGGGGTGGCTTACTTGGCTGCTGGTCCAGATAAACCTGCCTTTGTAACAGTTGGTGATAGTGTTAAAAAAGGCCAAACATTAGTTATTATCGAAGCCATGAAAGTCATGAATGAAATTCCAGCACCTAAGGATGGTGTGGTAACGGAAATTCTCGTTTCTAACGAAGAAATGGTTGAGTTTGGTAAAGGATTGGTACGTATCAAATGATCGATATTCAAGGAATCAAAGAAGCCCTTCCCCACCGTTATCCTATGCTCCTAGTAGATCGTGTGTTGGAAGTGAGCGAGGATACCATTGTTGCCATCAAAAATGTGACCATCAATGAGCCCTTCTTTAACGGCCATTTTCCTCAATACCCTGTCATGCCAGGTGTTCTGATTATGGAAGCCTTGGCGCAAACAGCTGGTGTCTTGGAGTTGTCAAAACCTGAAAATAAAGGAAAACTGGTCTTTTACGCTGGTATGGACAAGGTTAAATTCAAGAAGCAAGTTGTACCAGGTGACCAATTGCTTATGACGGCAACGTTTGTAAAACGTCGCGGTACCATTGCCGTTGTTGAAGCAAAGGCTGAAGTGGATGGCAAGCTTGCAGCTAGTGGTACTCTTACCTTTGCAATAGGGAACTAAGGAGGTTCTCCATGTTTCGAAAAATTTTAATTGCCAATCGTGGTGAAATTGCGGTTCGTATTATCCGTGCGGCGCGTGAACTGGGGATTGCGACGGTGGCGGTTTATTCAACTGCTGATAAGGAAGCCCTTCATACGCTTTTGGCAGATGAAGCAGTTTGTATCGGTCCTGGTAAGCCTACAGAGTCTTATCTCAATATTAATGCGGTTCTATCAGCTGCAGTCTTGACTGAGGCAGAAGCCATTCACCCAGGTTTCGGATTTCTCAGTGAAAATTCCAAATTTGCAACCATGTGTGAAGAAGTTGGTATCAAGTTTATCGGTCCATCTGGTCATGTCATGGATATGATGGGAGATAAAATCAATGCGCGTGCTCAGATGATTAAAGCAGGCGTGCCTGTCATTCCAGGTTCAGATGGAGAAGTGCATAACTCTGAGGAAGCTTTGATTGTTGCTGAAAAAATTGGCTATCCTGTTATGCTCAAGGCTTCAGCAGGTGGAGGTGGTAAAGGGATTCGTAAGGTTGAAAAACCAGAAGACCTCGTTTCAGCCTTTGAAACTGCCTCTAGTGAAGCTAAGGCTAATTATGGCAATGGTGCCATGTACATTGAACGGGTTATCTATCCAGCTCGTCACATCGAAGTTCAAATCCTAGGAGATGAACATGGACATGTGATTCACTTGGGGGAACGGGATTGTTCTCTTCAACGGAATAATCAAAAGGTTTTAGAAGAAAGTCCTTCGATTGCAATCGGAAAAACGTTGCGCAATGAAATTGGTTCTGCTGCTGTTCGAGCTGCAGAGTCTGTTGGTTATGAGAATGCAGGGACCATTGAGTTTCTTCTTGATGAAGCCAGTGGCAAATTCTATTTCATGGAAATGAATACTCGTGTTCAGGTGGAACATCCAGTAACAGAATTTGTTTCAGGTGTGGATATCGTTAAGGAACAAATTCGCATTGCGGCAGGTCAGCCTCTGTCTGTTAAGCAAGAAGATATTGTTCTAAGAGGGCATGCTATCGAGTGTCGTATCAATGCAGAAAATCCAGCCTTTAACTTTGCTCCAAGTCCAGGTAAGATTACCAATCTCTATCTTCCAAGTGGTGGAGTTGGTTTGCGCGTGGATTCAGCAGTTTATCCAGGCTATACCATTCCACCTTATTATGATAGTATGATTGCTAAAATCATCGTTCATGGCGAAAATCGTTTTGATGCCTTGATGAAAATGCAACGTGCCCTCTATGAACTAGAGATTGAAGGGGTGCAGACCAATGCAGATTTCCAGCTTGACCTCATTTCAGATCGCAATGTTATTGCTGGGGATTACGACACTTCTTTCTTGATGGAAACATTCTTACCCAAATATCAAGAAAAAGAATAAAATGACTTCAAGAGTTTAAACCGAAAAGGGGAATCAATGGCTCTATTTAGTAAAAAAGATAAGTATATTCGAATCAATCCCAATCGTTCGGTTAGGGAAAAACCTCAAGCCAAGCCAGAGGTTCCAGATGAATTATTTTCTAAGTGTCCAGGTTGTAAGCATACCATTTATCAGAAGGATCTGGGAAGTGAGCGTATCTGTCCGCACTGTAGCTATACCTTTCGTATTTCTGCCCAAGAACGCTTGGCTTTGACGATTGATATGGGAACTTTCAAGGAATTGTTTACAGGGATTGAAAGCAAGGATCCCTTGCATTTCCCTGGTTATCAAAAGAAACTAGCAACTATGCGTGAAAAAACAGGTCTGGATGAAGCTGTTGTGACAGGAACAGCTCTTATTAAAGGTCAGACTGTGGCTCTTGGGATTATGGATTCTAACTTTATCATGGCTTCTATGGGTACGGTTGTAGGGGAAAAAATCACTCGTTTGTTTGAGTATGCGACTGTCGAAAAATTGCCAGTTGTCCTCTTCACAGCCTCTGGTGGAGCCCGTATGCAGGAAGGAATCATGAGTCTCATGCAGATGGCCAAGATCTCTGCAGCAGTTAAACGTCATTCAAATGCAGGCCTATTTTACTTGACCATTTTGACAGATCCAACGACAGGTGGTGTAACAGCTTCTTTCGCTATGGAAGGAGATATCATTCTGGCTGAACCACAGAGTTTGGTCGGTTTTGCTGGGCGTCGTGTGATTGAAAATACGGTTCGTGAAAGCTTGCCTGAGGGGTTCCAAAAGGCAGAATTCCTATTGGAACATGGCTTTGTGGATGCTATTGTCAAAAGAAGAGACTTACCAGATACGATTGCTAGCCTAGTCAGATTGCACGGAGGGAGTCCTAGATGAATATTGCAAAAATAGTCAGAGAAGCGCGTGAGCAGAGTCGCTTGACAACCTTGGACTTTGCGACAGGCATTTTTGATGAATTTATCCAATTACACGGTGACCGTTCTTTTCGTGACGATGGTGCAGTTGTTGGTGGTATTGGCTGGCTTGGGGACCAAACTGTAACAGTGGTTGGTATCCAAAAAGGCAAGAGTTTACAAGATAACCTCAAGCGGAATTTTGGTCAACCGCATCCAGAAGGCTACCGTAAGGCTCTACGGTTGATGAAACAGGCTGAAAAGTTTGGTCGTCCAGTTGTGACCTTTATCAATACTGCAGGTGCATATCCTGGTGTGGGAGCGGAAGAACGTGGACAGGGAGAAGCTATTGCTCGCAATCTCATGGAGATGAGTGACCTGAAAGTTCCGATTATCGCCATCATTATAGGTGAAGGCGGTTCAGGTGGAGCTCTGGCTCTGGCCGTTGCGGACCGTGTCTGGATGCTGGAAAATTCTATCTATGCCATTCTCAGCCCAGAAGGTTTTGCTTCCATTTTATGGAAGGACGGCACTCGTGCCATGGAAGCAGCAGAACTGATGAAAATCACTTCTCATGAGCTGTTAGAAATGGATGTGGTGGATAAGGTGATTTCTGAAGCAGGACTTTCTAGTAAAGAATTAATTAAGAATGTCAAAAAAGAACTCCAAGCTGAGCTAGCTAGACTTTCGCAAAAACCGTTAGAAGCGTTGTTGGAAGAGCGTTATCAACGATTTAGAAAATACTAATACCTCAGAATACATAAAAACTAGAACTGGCAGTCAGTTCTAGTTTTTGTGTGCTTCTTACTCTGTATCAAGGACGAGGTAAAAGGTGCTTGGGAAACCAAACACCTTTTCGATTATTCATTTTCTTCAGTTACAAATTGACTAAGCAGTCCATTGATAAAACGGGCTGATTTTTGATCTGAAAAATTCTTGGCAAGTTCAATAGCTTCATTGACTGCTACCAGCTGAGGTGTATCAAATGATGTGATTTCAAAGATTCCTAAGCGTAGTAAGTTTTTTTCGACCAAGGTCAAGCGTTCAACTGTCCAGCCTGACTTGAGGTGCTGGTTGATTTGTTTATCCAACTCGTCTTTTTGAGCTTGAACGCCAGAAACCAAGTTCAGAAGAAAGGCAGGGATTTGCACATCTGTATCTTCACGGTCATGTGTATATGCAAAGTGACAAGCTGTTTCTATATCTGTACCGAATTCAAGGCTCATAAGAGCTTGAAAAGCGCATTTTCGAAGTTCGCGTCTAGATTCTAATAATGGACTAGTCATTGAGGAAGTCCTCGTTAAATAGATCTTTCAACTCAGGTTTTGGTGTTTTATCTGGAACGATTCCTGCAACATGGATGTTGACAGCAGCAAGTTCCACATCAGCCATATCTCGGACAGCATCTTTGACCGCTTTTTGAATAGCAAGAGCAACTTTTGGTACTTTCACACCGTACTCAAGATAGAGATAAATGTCAGCAGTTAGTTCTTCGTTGCTTTCTTTTAAGTAGACGCCACGACCAAGAGAGAGTTTTGATAGGGTATCAGATACGGATTTATTTGAAAATGAGTGGACACCTTCAACTTTAGCAGTTGCGATGGCAATGATTTTTTCAAGTACACGTGGAGCGATAACGATTTCGCCAAATTGTTCTTCAATTCCCATAGAATGACCTCTTTCTAGAGATTAGGCACGAGAAACGTAAGTTCCTTCTGCAGTGTTGATGATCAATTTTTGTCCAGCTTCGATGAAGTCAGGAACGTTGACAACAAGTCCAGTTTCCATAGTTGCTGGTTTACCAGAACCTGTAACAGTAGCACCTTTGATAGATGGTTGTGTTTCAGCAACTGTCAATTCAACAGTAGTTGGTACAGTTACACCGATTACTTCAGTTCCGTAGAATTGGATTTTCACATCAGAGTTTTCAAGGATGTAAAGCAATTCATTTTCAACGTTTACGACTGGGATTTCGTATTGGTCGTAAGTTTCAGTGTTCATGAAGTAGGCAGTTTCATCCATTTTGTACAAGTATTGAGCTGGAACAGTCTCGATAATAGCTTGTTCGAATTTTTCTTCTGGACGGTAGCTTGTGTCAAAAGTAGAACCAGTACGGACATCACGCAATTTCATACGCATGATTGTGTTCCCTTTACCTGGTTTGTGGTGGCTAGCTTCCAAAACGCGGATCAATTTTCCGTCTGCAGTTTCAAATGTCATACCAGCTTTCAATTTGCTTGCTTCAATCATGTTTTTACCTCTTTAATAAATATTATTACTCTTCATTTTACCATAAAATCTTCTGGAAATAAAGCCAAAATAGTTATTGGGAGATGGTAGGGGAGAAAAAAACCAACCTCAGGGCTGGTTTCTTTTACATATTAATCTTCTTTCAACTTCGCCAATTCTTGGGCAAGGAGTTTAAGGGCGACTTGTGGGTTGGCTTGGCCTTTGGTTGCTTTCATAAGGAATCCTGTGAAGGTCTTGTCTGCGTTGCGTTTGCCTGACTTGAAGTCGGCAACAGCAGCTTCGTTATCGGCGAAGACTTGGTGGCTGATTGGAATCAGGATATCTGGATCTGAGATTTGAACCATGCCTGCTTTTTCCACGTATTCACGCGCGCCACCGCCATTTTTAGCCAGGTGGACAAAGACTTTCTTGGCAATCTTAGAAGAGATCGTGCCGTCTTCGATGATGGCAATCATTTCAACCAAGTTTTCTGGTGTCAATTCGATTTGTTCCAGTGTCTTGCCTTCAGCGTTCAAGAACTGAGCAACTTCTCCTTGGAGCCAGTTAGAGACTTGTTTGGCATCGCCACCGAGGGCAACAGCTTTTTCAAAGAAGTCAGAAGTGACTTTGTTTGCAGTCAACTGGTTAGCATCATAGTCTGACAAGCCAAGGTCAGATACGTAGCGCGCACGGCGTTCTTTTGGAAACTCTGGCAATTCTGTAC
>CAJPJN010000028.1:0-12593 GCA_905369855.1 Streptococcus oralis
ATGATGAGGAGACTTCAGTCGGAACCATGTACCTATCCAACAACAACATCACCGTTACAGCAGGAGATGATGGCATCCACGCATCAGGTAATTTGGTCATCGATAGTGGTACCTACACCGTCAAAAATTCCACAGAAGGAATTGAAGGGAAGTCCATCACTATCAACGGTGGCGATATCAACATTTACGCGACAGATGATGGTGTCAATGCAGCCAACAAAAATGCCCAACAAAGTGAAATCTTCTTTACTATGAATGGTGGGAACGTGACGGTTGAAGTTGGTCAGGGGGACACGGATCCAATTGACTCAAATGGTAACATTACTGTTACAGGAGGAACCATCAAAATGACTGGTCAAACTGGTTTTGACTTTGATGGAACAGCGACCTATACAGGTGGAGATATCTATCTCAACGGCGAAAAACAAACTGATATTGTGAACTCTATGCCTGGAGGCGGTGGACCTGGTGAGGGACCTCAAGGCGGCGGTCCAGCCCCTGGCGGACAAGGATAAACAAAAAAGGATAGCATTGCTAAGAGCAATGTTATCCTTTTTGTATCGTAGATTCATATGTTGCGAGTGGTTTTATAATCGTAGCTTTCAAAGGCTAAATTGTTCAGTCACCCGTTTTTGTTTACTTGAATTTCTTGAATTTTAAGAAGGTATTGAGTAGTTTTCCCTTAAATGTTTTGTTTTGGTAGGCGATTGTGAGGGAATTGAAAAATTCAACTGCTAGGTGTTCTTGGTGACCGAGCTCCATCTAGCTTGGGGTTGCTTCTGGGGAAAAGACGCCTAATTTGATGCGGAGTCCACCTTTTTTCATCTTGAACTGATGCATACCATACATCTTGATATCAAGGCTTGTATCGGACATGAGAGTAGCAGTATCACCTGCCATAGAAATTTTTGTATCGACATCCGGAACGCCTGTTTTTTCAGTATCTAGACTGATAAAGATTTTTTGATAAGTTGGTTGACCGTACTCTCCAATCAACTCCTCACTTCCTGTCCACCGTGAACTCCAGCAAATACAAAATGTTCAGGGTGAATTTTAAAAGGAAGTGCTTGGTCACCCATTTTATTTAGTCCTTGGTTGAAGGCGAAGAAATCTCTCAAAGTAAATCCATCCACGTAAGCAGCTTGTAGGTTACGTCCCTTAACCGAATTCTTAGAAATGCCATGCCGCATTTGGTCTGATTCTGCTAGACGGTCAGCGTAGAGTTCGAGGATTTTTTGACTTCCAAGGGCTAATTTGGTTTCAATTAGGTCTTGAAAATTTCTTAGTCTGTTTCATATAAAAATGAGTAAAATGAATTCCCATTACCAAGGTCATTAGAGTTGCGATAGCAATGACGATGGTTGGATTAGCCGAGAAAAGTAGAGGGAAAATAGGCCTTTAAAAAGTGGACAGAAAAGACCATTTCGGAGTATAGAGAGGAAGTTCAAAAACATTTTTAGAAATAAGACATGTGCATTATAAACATCAGATACGAATCTGGTGCTTTATTTTTTAAAGAATTTCAACTTTTTTCTTGACAAGTGAGTAAACACTCACTATAATAGGTCTATATTCAGTAAGTGAGTAAACACTCACCTAGGAGGAAGCATATGAAAAAATTGCTACATTTACAAGATTTGGATAAGTCTTTTTGTCGTCAAATGGTTTTGAATCATGTCAGCTTTGAATTGCAGCCGGGAGAAATTATAGGCTTAATAGGTCCGTCTGGTGCTGGTAAATCGACTATGATTAAGACTATGTTAGGGATGGAAAAAGCTGACGGAGGGGTTGCTTTGGTATTGGATCATACTATGCCCAATCGTCATATTTTAGGAGATATTGGTTATATGGCCCAGTCAGATGCCTTATATGAGGCTTTGTCAGGTCAAGAAAATCTGGAATTTTTTGGTCAGCTAAAAGGGCTATCCAAAAGAGATCTGACAGCTGAAATTGCCCATGTGGCTCAAGTTGTGGATCTGGCAGAGCATTTGAATAAAACGGTATCCGGTTATTCTGGAGGAATGAAGCGACGCTTGTCTTTAGCCATCGCGCTTCTGGGGAATCCTCAGCTCTTGATTTTGGACGAACCGACAGTTGGAATCGACCCTTCTCTTCGGAAGAAAATCTGGAAAGAATTATTCGCGCTTAGAGACAATGGGGTTGGGATATTAGTTACTACCCATGTTATGGATGAAGCAGAGTTAACGGATAAGGTCGGCTTATTATTAGGTGGAAAAATCATTGCTTTTGATACACCGCAACACTTAAAAGAAAGTTATCAAGTTTCAAGTATTGAAGAAGTATTTTTGAAAGCAGAAGGAGAGTAAGATGAGAACCATTGCTATTGCTAAAAAAGTTATCAAAGAATTGCTTCGTGACAAACGAACCTTGGCTATGATGTTTGTAGCGCCGGTATTTATTATGTGGCTGATGAACCTCATGTTTTCAGCTAGTACAACCGTGAATGTCAAGTTAGCGACACAAGATCTACCAACTGGTTTGATAACGAAAATGGATGAGCTTGATCATGTGGACATCGAGACTTATCAAGACTTAGATCAGGCCAAAGAAGCGCTAGCAAATGAAAAAGTCGATGCTGTGATTTCTTATAAAGACGGTGAGTATCAGGTCGACTACGCAAATACAGATGCCTCCAAGACATCTATGATACGACAAGTGTTACGAACAAGTATCGCCAGTGAAGGCACCGATCAGTTACTATCTCGTATCAAACAAGCTCTTCCACAATTGAAATTAGATGCAAAGGCGCCTGAAATCAAAGAATCTTACCAATATGGAGATAAAAATACTGGATTCTTTGCACGTATGATTCCAATTTTAATTAGCTTTGTGGTCTTCTTCTTTGTCTTTTTGATTTCTGGTATGGCACTTTTGAAAGAGCGCACAAGTGGAACCTTGGATCGCTTGTTAGCAACCCCAGTGAAACGTTCTGAAATTGTCTATGGCTATATGTTGTCTTACGGTATTATTGCGATTTTTCAAACGGCAGTTGTCGTCTTAGCAGCAATTTGGCTACTAGATGTAGAAGTTGTAGGAAATATTTTAAATGTTATAATAGTTAATGTGGTACTGGCTCTTGTAGCACTGGCATTTGGAATTCTCTTGTCTACTCTAGCAAAATCAGAATTCCAAATGATGCAATTTATTCCTCTCGTGATTATGCCCCAACTTTTTTTCTCAGGAATTATTCCATTGTCATCCATGGGAGCATGGGCTCCAACTGTGGGGAAATTTTTGCCATTAACCTATTCTGGTGATGCAATAAGCCAGATTATTCTTTACGGACACAATCTTGGTGATATTTTGCCAAATCTTGGTGTTTTAATGATTTTCTTGATCATTTTAACAATTCTCAATATTGTTGGATTGCGTCGTTATCGTAAAGTTTAGAAATCAACATAAATAATGCTAAAAAGGTGTGAAGATTAGATGGATAAGACTGTTTTTGAATCGTTTGAAGATTACTTAGAAGAAGCGAATTACCCTCAAGGAAAGAAAAAAATCATGCAGGCAGCAGTGGATCTCATATCAACTAGGAGTTACCATGGGACCTCAACTCTTCACATAGCTGAGCGTGCTGGACTAAGCCAGGCAACTTTGTTTAAGTATTTTAAGACGAAGGATGATCTACTGACGGCTATTTTACATCCTGTAGTCCCAGGCATTTTCGGTAGTTTTGTTGAGGAACTCTTAGCTTTTGAAACGACAGAAGAGAGGGTTCGTTATCTCGTCCACGATCGTATGAGCTATCTCAAAAAAAATCGTGCTTTGATGAAAATCATTCTGCAGGAGAGTTTTTCAAATAAGAAACTAAAAAATGAACAGATTTTTATCTGGAATGCTATTCAAGATAAACTTCGAGTGCTTCATAAAGAATTGCTAGCAGATCCACGTGTAAATCCAGAGTTAACGATTCCTCAAATGGTTCGTATTTGTGTTGGTCCATTGTTGGCTTACTTCGCTCAACTTTATATCGTTAGCGACAACGGAGAAATAAAGGAAGAGGACCTAGACTTATTAGAAAAACAGATTTTAGGTGGTTTGTGGAAATAAGGGAGTTCTAGAAGAGCTAAGATTTATTTACTTGACTTTCAAACAAGCTAAAAAAGACATGTTCTGCTTATTTCAGATTCATGTCTTTTTTGTTGTTGGATTTTGTATTCTTCATAAGTCCTCAATCGCTTTGCCAAAACAGAAACCGACTTCTCCAGCGGTGCAACGATTTCTCAAGTGTATGGAAGAGGAGATTTCTGGCTTGCTAAAGAGAATTCCTTGACACTCTGTCAGCTTTTGATACAATAGTACAAAATTAGAGGAGGTGGGTTATGATTCAGAAACATGCGATTCCCATTTTAGAGTTTGATGACAATCCTCAGGAGGTCATCATGCCCAATCACGAGGGGCTGGACTTGCACTTGCCCAAGAAGTGTGTCTATGCTTTTTTAGGTGAGGAGATTGACCGCTATGCGAGGGAAGTAGGGGCGGACTGTGTCGGCGAATTTGTTTCTGCCACCAAGACTTATCCAATCTATGTCGTGAACTACAAGGGCAAGGAGGTCTGTCTGGCTCAGGCTCCTGTTGGTTCAGCTCCAGCAGCCCAGTTTATGGATTGGTTGATTGGCTATGGTGTGGAGCAGATTATTTCCACTGGAACCTGTGGTGTGCTGGCTGATATAGAAGAAAATGCCTTTCTAGTCCCTGTTCGCGCTCTGCGAGATGAAGGAGCCAGTTACCACTATGTGGCACCTTCTCGTTATATGGAAATGCAGCCAGAGGCTATTGCTGCCATTGAGCGAGTTTTGGTTGATAGAGGGATTCCTTATGAAGAAGTCATGACCTGGACGACAGATGGTTTTTACCGAGAAACGGCTGAAAAGGTGGCTTATCGCAAGGAAGAAGGCTGTGCTGTTGTGGAGATGGAGTGTTCTGCGCTTGCGGCAGTAGCCCAACTGCGTGGGGTTCTCTGGGGAGAGTTGTTGTTTACAGCTGATTCCTTAGCAGACTTGGACCAGTACGATAGTCGTGACTGGGGTTCAGAAGCTTTCGAGAAGGCCTTGGAACTCTGCCTTGAGATAGCCTTTCAGATATAGCTACTCTCCTACTTTTTATGGTACAATGGATGTATGTTATTCAAATTATTTGTGAAAAAAATTGAGAGAGCCTTGGGTGGACTTTCGCCAGCTCGTCGGATTTTTTTAAGTTTCGTTGGAGTTATTTTTATAGGCTCTCTTCTTTTGAGTTTGCCTTTTGTTCAGGCAAGTGGTTCGCAGGCCACTTATTTTGACCATCTTTTTACGACGGTGTCTATGGTCTGTGTAACCGGCCTTTCTACGCAACCGGTAGCTACTACCTATAATGTCTGGGGGCAGTTGATTTGTATGCTCTTGATACAGATTGGTGGTCTGGGGCTCATGACTTTTATCGGGGTCTTTTATATTCAGGGGAAGCAAAAGCTCAGTCTTCGCAGTCGTGAAACTATTCAGGAAAGCTTTAGTTACGGGGAGACTCGGTCGCTGAAGGCCTTTATGCGATCTATCTTTTTGACGACTTTTCTGGTGGAGGGCTTGGGTGCCTTTCTACTAAGTTTCCGTTTTATTCCTGAGTTCGGCTGGGGACGAGGCATTTTTACCTCTATCTTTTTAGCCATTTCAGCCTTTTGTAATGCTGGTTTTGATAATTTCGGCAGTAGCAGTTTAGTGGCTTTTCAGACGGATCCCTTGATCAATCTGGTCATTGCTGGCTTGATTATCACAGGTGGTCTTGGCTTTATGGTCTGGTTTGACTTAGCAACCCAGTTTAACAAGAAGAAAAAACGCCGTCTACGTTTCCACACCAAACTAGTTCTTTTCTTGACTGCAGGGATCTTGCTATTTGGGACAGTATCTACACTCTTTACGGAGTGGTACAATCCAGGAACCATTGGCAATCTCAGTGTTCCAGAGAAAGTGCTGGTTAGTTTTTTCCAAACCGTCAGCATGAGAACAGCTGGTTTTGCTTCTATTGATTACACCCAAGCTCGGCCTGTGACCTTGTTTATCTATATCCTACAGATGTTTCTGGGTGGAGCGCCTGGAGGAACGGCTGGGGGGCTCAAGATTACGACTTTCTTTGTCTTATTGGTCTTTGCGCGTAGTGAATTGCTGGGCTTGCCTCATGCCAATGTTGCGCAGAGAACTATTGAGGCTCGAACAGTCCAAAAATCCTTTAGTGTCTTCATTATCTTTTTGATGACCTTCTTGTTGGGCTTGATGTTGTTGGGAATTACAGCAGAAGGAACACCGCGATTTATCTACCTCATGTTTGAGACCATTTCAGCCCTTGCGACAGTTGGGGTAACGGCAAATCTGACGCCAGAATTGGGCAAGCTAGCTCTCAGCATTGTCATGGTGCTCATGTTTATTGGCCGTATCGGTCCCTTGACCTTGCTGGTTAGTCTAGCGGATTACCAGCCTGATAAGAAAGATTTGATTCAGTATATGAAAGCAGATATTAGTATTGGATAAGAAAGGAAGAACGATGTCAGATCGTACGATTGGAATTTTAGGTTTGGGGATTTTCGGGAGTAGTGTCCTGACGGCCCTAGCCAAGCAAGATATGAATATCATTGCCATTGACGACCACGCCGAGCACATCAATCAATTTGAGCCAGTTTTGGCGCGTGGAGTTGTGGGCGATATTACAGATGAGGAACTTCTCAGAACTGCAGGAATTGATACCTGTGATACGGTTGTAGTGGCAACAGGGGAAAATCTGGAGTCGAGTGTGCTTGCAGTCATGCATTGTAAGAGTTTGGGGGTACCAAGGGTTATTGTCAAGGTCAAAAGCCAGACAGCTAAGAAGGTGCTGGAAAAAATCGGTGCCGATTCGGTGATCTCACCTGAGTATGAAATGGGGCAGTCCCTAGCGCAGACCATTCTCTTTCATAACAATGTTGATGTCTTTCAGCTGGATAAAAATGTGTCTATTGTGGAGATGAAAATTCCGAGTGTTTGGGCAGGTCAAAGCCTGAGTCAGCTAGATTTACGTGGCAAATATAACCTCAATGTCCTAGGATTTCGTGAACAGGAAAATTCCCCCTTGGATGTCGAGTTTGGCCCTAATGATCTCTTGAGGGCAGATGCCTATATCTTGGCGGTCATTAACAACCAGTATCTAGATGACTTGGCAGAATTAAATTCGTAAAAAAATTAATATAAGTATTTTATAAGAGGGATTTAAGAAAAATTTTAACTTTTTCTTAATCCTTTTTAATTTTAGGAGATTATACTAGAGTCATCAAATAAAGAAAAACTCTAAGGAGAATCCTATGAAATTCAATCCAAATCAAAGATATACTCGTTGGTCTATTCGCCGTCTTAGTGTCGGTGTTGCCTCAGTTGTTGTGGCTAGTGGCTTCTTTGTCCTAGTTGGGCAACCAAGTTCAGTACGTGCTGATGTAGTCAATCCAACCCCTGCTCAAGTCGTACCAGACGCTGCTTCAGTGAGTGAAAAGAGCGACTTGCCAGCAGAGGTTCTCAAGAAAGCAGTCGATACAGCTCTTTCTTCAGAACAGGTAGACTCAAGACCTAAAGCAAGTTTGGATGCTACAAGCTCTCCAGAAAAAGTGAATGTAGCTGATAAAGACCAAGTGGTAGCGCCAAAAGAAGAAGGGCAAGCAAAACCAGAATCTAAGAAAGCAACAGAAGATGCGGTTAAGTCTGCGACAAGTCCTGCGCCTACAGTTTCTGGACAAGACCGTGAAGCAAATGAAGCTCAACCAGCAACCACTCCAGCTGAAGTCCAAAAAGGCGTGGCTGACAACACTAAAGATACAGTGGATGTACCAGCTACTTACTTGGACAAAGCTAACTTCCCAGGCCCATTCACAGCTGGTGTCAACCAAGTCATTCCATATGAATTCTTCGCTGGTGACGGTATGTTAACACGCCTTATCTTGAAGGCTTCAGACAAGGCTCCATGGTCAGACAATGGTTCGGCTAAAAATCCTGCTCTTCCACCAGTAGAAAAATTGGGCAAAGGTCTCTACTTCTACGAAGTGGACTTGGCAGGTACTCAAGGTAAATCAGATAAAGAGCTTCTTGATCTTTTGAAACAAAATGGAACTCACAGCTACAAGGCAACCATCAAAGTGTACGGTGCGAAAGACGGCAAGGCAGACTTGAGCAATCTTGTAGCGACAAAAGATTTGACAGTGAACTTGCATGGACATCAGTCTCTGATTCCGATGCAGTCAGGTTTCGTCCCATCTTCTAATGGTTCAGCTATGCCGGCTCCAATGATGAATAGTCATCAAGATGCGTCTAAGATGAACGCTCAAATGCCTAGTGCCAATCAAGATGAGATGAAATCTAAAATGCCAGCTACTAGTCAGGATAAGATGATGCCTAACAAAGAGCAGGACAAAACCATGAATACCAGCCAGCCTATGGCAACACCAAGCATGAAACAAGATCAAGCTCCAGCAGCCTCAAGCCAAATGTCTGATGAAGGCAAAATGGCATCTACTAACAAGGTATCAAGTCCAATGATGGCTGATCAAATGAAAGACCAAAAAGACATGCTTCCATATACTGGTGAAGCCCAAACATCAATGGCTACTCTTGGATTCTTTGGATTAGCCTTGGCCGGCCTGCTAGGTGGACTCGGCTTGAAAGCTAAAAAAGAGGAAAATGACTAGTCTAGCTACAGACTTTCTATCTAGGATTTGAAAAATCCAGATATCGATTAGAATGTTCGTAAAGAGATTAAAATAGTGTTATACTATTGTGGTATAGCACTGTTTTTTTCAAAGGAGAGACAGATGGGAAAGACAATTTTACTCGTTGACGACGAGGTAGAAATCACAGATATTCATCAACGTTATCTGGTTCAGTCAGGATATCAGGTTTTGGTGGCTCATGATGGAGTAGAGGCCTTAGAAATCTTCAAGCGAAAATCGATTGATTTGATTATTACAGATATCATGATGCCTCGGATGGACGGTTATGATTTGATTAGCGAAGTCCAGTATCAATCTCCGGATCAGCCTTTTCTCTTTATCACGGCTAAGACCAGTGAGCAGGACAAGATTTACGGCCTGAGCTTAGGGGCAGATGACTTTATTGCCAAGCCCTTTAGCCCTCGTGAGCTGGTTTTGCGTGTCCACAATATCTTGCGTCGCCTTCATCGTGGAGGTGAGACAGAAGTCGTCAGTCTCGGGGATTTACGGATGAATCACGGTAGTCATGAGGTCCAAGTCGGAGATGTGGCGCTTGATTTGACAGTCAAATCCTTCGAACTTCTATGGCTTTTAGCCAGCAATCCAGAGCGGGTTTTCTCTAAGACAGACCTCTATGAAAAGGTCTGGCAAGAAGACTATGTGGATGACACTAATACCTTGAATGTTCATATTCATGCTCTTCGACAGGAGTTGGCTAAACATGCTAGTGCAGAAACACCAACCATCAAAACCGTCTGGGGCTTGGGCTACAAAATTGAGAAAGCACGAGGTAGTTAATGAAATTAAAAAGTTATATTTTAGTGGGGTATATCATTTCAACACTCCTAACGATTATCGTGGTTTTTTGGGCTGTTCAAAAAATGCTGATTGAGAAAAGCGAGATTTACTTTCTGCTTGGAATGACCATCGTTGCCAGCCTTGTCGGTGCTGGGATTAGTCTCTTTCTCTTATCGCCGGTCTTTACTTCATTGGGCAAACTCAAGGAACATGCCAAGCGGGTAGCGGACAAGGATTTTCCTTCAAATCTGGAGGTTCAAGGCCCTGTAGAATTTCAACAATTAGGCCAAGCTTTCAATGAAATGTCCCATGATTTGCAGGCCACCTTTGATTCCTTGGAAGAAAGCGAACGAGAAAAGGGCTTGATGATTGCTCAACTTTCGCATGATATCAAGACCCCCATCACTTCCATCCAAGCGACGGTAGAAGGGATTTTGGATGGGGTTATCAAGGAAGGAGAACAAGCCCATTATCTAGCAACCATTGGGCGCCAGACGGAAAGACTCAATAAACTGGTTGAGGAGTTGAATTTTTTGACCTTAAATACAGCTAGAAATCAGGTGGAAACTACTAGCAAAGACAGTATTTTTCTGGACCAGCTCTTGATTGAGTGCATGAGTGAATTTCAGTTCTTGATTGAGCAGGAGGAGCGAGATGTTCATTTGCAGGTAATCCCAGAGTCTGCCCGGATTGAGGGAGATTATGCCAAGCTTTCTCGTATCTTGGTGAATCTGGTCAATAACGCTTTTAAATACTCAGCTCCAGGAACCAAGCTGGAAGTAGTAGCTAAGCTGGAAAATAACCAGCTTTCAATCAGTGTGACCGATGAGGGACAGGGGATTGCCCCAGAGGATTTGGAGAATATTTTCAAACGCCTTTATCGTGTAGAAACTTCGCGTAACATGAAAACAGGTGGTCATGGTCTTGGACTTGCGATTGCGCGTGAATTGGCCCATCAATTGGGTGGGGAAATCACAGTCAGCAGCCAGTACGGCCTAGGAAGCACCTTTACCCTCGTTCTAAAGCTTTCTGGCAGTGAAAATAAAGCTTAAACCCCCTTTACAAATCTAGCTATTCATGGTAAAATGGATTTTGTGTGAAATATCAGCAGGAAAGCATGAAGCTCGTCAACAGGTGTCTTATGATAAGTAACCTTGGCTGTTTAGGCGAAGGGCATCTGCACGAATCAGGGCTTTCTAAGTGACTATTTCCACCGAAATATTATTTATATCAGGAGGACATTCACATGTCACGTTATACAGGACCATCTTGGAAACAAGCTCGTCGCCTTGGCCTTTCACTTACAGGTACAGGTAAAGAATTGGCACGTCGTAACTACGTACCAGGACAACACGGACCAAACAACCGTTCTAAATTGTCAGAATACGGTTTGCAATTGGCTGAAAAACAAAAACTTCGTTTCACTTACGGTGTAGGTGAAAAACAATTCCGTAACTTGTTCGTACAAGCTACAAAAATCAAAGGCGGAATCCTAGGTTTCAACTTCATGCTTCTTTTGGAACGTCGTTTGGATAACGTTGTTTACCGTCTTGGTCTTGCGACTACTCGTCGTCAAGCTCGTCAATTCGTAAACCACGGTCACATCCTTGTTGACGGAAAACGCGTTGATATCCCATCATACCGCGTAACTCCAGGTCAAGTGATCTCAGTTCGTGAAAAATCATTGAAAGTTCCAGCTATCCTTGAAGCAGTAGAAGCTACTCTTGGACGTCCAGCATTCGTATCATTCGACGCTGAAAAATTGGAAGGTTCATTGACTCGCTTGCCAGAACGCGACGAAATCAACCCAGAAATCAACGAAGCACTTGTCGTTGAATTCTACAATAAAATGTTGTAATATTTTATTGAATAAGATAGGCTTTAGAGCCTTGATATTAAGCACTTTGGGGCGTTTTCCCTTAGTGCTTTTTTACATTTTACAATAGCTTTTAAGCATACCGCTATAAGTAGCTATACGTAACTAGACCTGTATAGTTTAAAGTGATATAATAGTCTAAAAGGAGATACTACTATGAATGTTTTAGAAAAAAACACACAGGTAAACTTTAAGACTAACAGAGACTTGTTAGAGAAAGCTAAAGCTATTATCACAGCGCAAAATCTTGATATGACAGCCAGTTTTAACTTGTTTTTAGAACACATTGTAGAAAATAAAGCCTTGCCATTTGAAACTCAAGTAGATAAAGAAAGAGAAGAACTTCTATCAGGGTTGCGTGCTGAAATTGCCCGTAGCTTTGACGATTTAGAACATGGAAGAACTTACAGCCTTGATGAAGTGAGGGCTAACCTTGGAATTTAACGAGAACGCATATAGCCTTATTATCTCCGAAACGGTACAAGAACAGCTAAGAGGTATTAAAGATTATATCTCAGCTAACTACTTTTCAGAACAGGCAGGGGCAAACACAGTTAAGAATATTCTTTATGGTTTGGAACGTCTTGAAGTTTTCCCGGAAGCAGGATTTGATGCTGATGAAAGAGTAGGAGGCATTATATACCCACCCCACAAAACTCGATGCATCATTTTAGGCGATTACCTAGCCTTCTATCATATTTTAGAGGACAGAAAAGCTGTCTTTGTATCAGATATTATTCATAGCAAACAGGATTACATTCGCTTGTTCAAGAAAAAATAGTGCATATTATTGAACTGTGTTTTGGATTCTCTAAAATACTAGACAAGATGAAATTTCTAGTTCTAGCATTTCAATAGATACAAATAAATAGAGAAAAGCAAAAAAAGACTTAGTCTTTATTTAAAATATATTAGAAATAATATGAAAATCTTTTTATAAAAATATTATATTCAATAATACTGACACAATAGAAATTGAGAAGAGATGGTATTCTTCGTTTTTATATTTCAGGTTCTCACAATATGAAAAATCGATGGTATAATAAGATTAGACGGATTATTTATTGAGGTAATAGCGATGAAATATTTTAAATTAATCAATGGTGGAACTTATCATATTGATGAGTTTGAAGAGAGAACAAATAAAGAATCACTATATTATCAAAATGGCAGTAAGTACGCATTGTGTCCAACTTGTGG
>CAJPJN010000029.1:0-12413 GCA_905369855.1 Streptococcus oralis
TTGCTATTCTAATGAAGCTACATGTAGAGAGGAAGCCCTAAAAGAATTGCCAGATTATTTTGATACTATTCTTCTAGAGAACTTTGGTCATGAGCTTTATACTGAAGCACCTAAAGAAATCGCTAGTATGATTAATGAGTGGCTCGCTTATTCTCAATGAGCTACTTGTATTACTTGAAATGGTATAAGATTTAAATCTACAAGTCACTAAGTCTCATATAACAAAAAACGAACAGACTCTTTTTCTGTCATTCAGAAGAGAACTTGTTCGTTTTTTCTTTTAAAACACGCGATATACGTATGGATTTTCTGGTTTATCGACTTTGGTAAAGCTGTCAATTTCCAAGGTTGGGAGGTTTTGTTTGAGTTCTTTATGGTAGTGATTGACAAGTTTTCCTTTTGCTGTTATCCAGGTGTTATTCTCATACTGACGGGTATTTCCCTTGGTCAGCAATCCATAGACACCAGAATCTGCGATACAGTGAATAATGCCGAAGCGGAACAGAAATTGGCTATTGGCATGACTGGGGTCGTTATAGACAAAGCCTGTGAACTGGACTGTCTTACCTCCAAACTCATCTGGATAGTCGTAGATGGCTTCCATGACTTCCATATAGTTTTCGTTAGTAATATAAATGCTATCTTGGGATAAGTATTTATCCGCCGCAGTTCGCATTTCCTTTTCATAAGCTGATTTTGAAAAATAAGAACTGGTATCTGGTTTCAAATATTGGCTTGTAGTCCCTTCACTGGTCTGAATGGCTTGATCCGTGCCTTCTGATAAGGGGAAATGATAGCCTTTTGCTGAAACGGTCTGAGAATCCAAGCTAACAGTTGGAAAAGTTAAGCCGACTACAATTGGAATGGCCAGAAGAGCAATACTCGTCACCTTTGCCAATCGGCTATTCAGATGACTGTGGGTTTTGACTTGCTTCATCCAGATATACAATTGAACGATTGCTAAGATAAAGGATAGCACCATGGAGATATAGGCTAGATAGGAATAGTGCATGTTGATGTACTGGTTTAATTTGCCTGACAGATGGAGATAAATGGTCAGTTCAAAATAGCCAGCTAAAACTAAAAATCGAATCATAGGATGACTCCAATCAAGAGAGAATACACTAAGACGACAAGAGTCACAATCATAATGAAGTGACTGATAAATCGTGCTTTCAAGTAATTTTTCATCATGAGAATATTTTTGATATCCAGCATTGGGCCAATCACCAGAAAGGCCAGAACTGGTGCCAAACCGAAACTCGAGAGAAGAGAAGCACCGATAAAGGCATCCGCCTCACTACAGAGCGACAGAAGAAAGGCCAAAAGCATCAAGAGCAGGATGGCAAAAATAGGGGTTGCACTGATAGAGGTCAGAATCCGAGTTGGAACGTAGACCTGTATCATAGAAGCAAAGAGACAGCCAAATACCAAATAACGCCCCGTATCAAAAAACTCATCAATGGCCTGCACAAAAACCTGAAAAACCTTTTTTGAAGAGCTCAAATGAGAAAAATCATGCTCATGACAGGCTAAACGATTTTCTTTCTGAATCGGTTCTTTCCAGAAAAATCCCAAAAAAATCCCAAGTATAACAGCTACTACAATGGAACCTAGAGCTCGTAACAGAGCGACATGGAAGGAGTTGCCAAAGGCAGAATAGGTCGCAAAGAGAACAATGGGATTGATAACAGGTGCTGTCACAAGAAAAGGAACGGCCGTGTAACTGGGAACCTTCTTTTCCAGAAAACGATTGATAATGGGGACGATTCCACATTCACAAGAGGGAAAAAGTATCCCGATGAAGGTGCCAAAAAAGATTCTCCCCCAACGATTTCGAGGGAGAAAATGATAAACCTTGTCAGGTGTGATATAAACCTCAATCAGCCCTGAAACAATACTTCCTATCAGAACGAAGGGTAGGGCTTCAATGATAATAGAGAGAAAAATAGCCCCAGTCTGAAGCACACTAGACGGGAGTTGTTGGAAAGCAGTCATCTAGTTTTTCTTTTCTGCTTTGGCTTTTTTCTCTTTGTCATCAGGAAAAGTGACTTGTTTCAAATCAGGGAGTTTCGCAAACTCTTCAAACATTTTGTCCAAGTCGTCTCGTTTTGTAAATTTTACAGCCATAGGTGTACCTCGATTCTAAATTCTACCTCTATTATACTATTATTTTAAGGAAAAGGGAAAAGTTAAAATTGAGGATCTAACGAATAATAGAGCGTGATATATCCTAATATACACTATGATTGTGATATAATAATTTTGGAATAACGGAGGAAATGATGGAACATAAAAAGATCGGTCAGGTGACTGACGAAGTAAAAGAAATTTTTAATATTGTTCTTGAAGCTAGTGATATCAAAGTTAACAAAGAAGGTTTAAGAAGTCATATGTTGAAACGGCATCATAATGATGTGATTCATCATATTGAAGACCTGGAACTTATACTAAGTAATCCAGATTTCGTTGGGGTCAATCCACGAGAGAAAGATGCTAGTTTTGAATATGTTAAAAGATTTGATGATAATGTTCTTGTTGCCATCAAGTTACATAAAAGTGGAGATTTCTTTTATGTTCCGACCATGTATCGCTTACAAGATTTCAAGTTACAAAGTCGTATCAAGTCTGGTAGATTGAGAAAGCTTGACAAAAAAAGTAGATAGTGATAGAATAACATTAACGAAAGACATTTGAGGGCAGAAAGGTTCCTGCCGCACCTTGAAAAAGGTATCTGAGATGCTGGGTACACCGACCAGCCAAGTGTCCGTTATTTCAAAGGAGGGAGCTTAAATGCTCCTTTTTTGTTTAAAAATTTCAAAAAAGATTATCCCCACCGCAGACTCTGTCTTGCGTTTTTTTATTTTCTCTGAAAATTGATTCGTTAACTTCAACAAATAGCTTTATAAAGCGTTTTGTAAAAAATAAAAACAGTGCAATTAATCACTGATCCTTTTGTAAACTATTAGAATTAAATTGCAACCTTCTCAATAAATAGAATATTGAAATGAAGCAAATTTATTCCCCAACTTATGTTTTAAAATTGTAAGAG
Source organism: Streptococcus oralis (assembly GCA_905369855.1). GTDB lineage: Bacteria > Bacillota > Bacilli > Lactobacillales > Streptococcaceae > Streptococcus > Streptococcus oralis_BN. Next base: position 3,053 of record CAJPJN010000029.1, read on the forward strand.
CTAATTTGAAACGTTTAGCTTGTGGTATAATAGATTCATGGATAAAAAATATGAAAAAATCTCCCAGGATTTGGGAGTGACGTTAAAGCAAATTGATACCGTTCTAAGTTTGACAGCTGAAGGGGCGACTATTCCCTTTATCGCGCGTTATCGCAAGGACATGACTGGTAGTCTGGATGAGGTGGCGATTAAGGCCATTATCGACTTGGATAAAAGTCTGACCAACCTCAACGACCGTAAAGAAGCTGTTTTAGCTAAGATTCAAGAACAAGGCAAGTTGACCAAGGAGTTGGAAGAAGCTATCTTAGCTGCCGAAAAATTAGCAGACGTAGAAGAACTCTACCTTCCGTACAAGGAAAAACGTCGAACCAAGGCAACCATTGCCCGTGAAGCCGGACTCTTCCCACTTGCTCGCTTGATTTTGCAGAATGTAGCGGATTTAGAAAAAGAGGCTGAAAAGTTTGTCTGTGAAGGATTTGCGACTGGTAAGGAAGCTTTGGCTGGTGCAGTTGATATCTTAGTCGAAGCCTTATCGGAAGATGTGACACTGCGCGCCATGACTTATCAGGAGGTGCTGAGACACTCTAAACTCACTTCTCAAGTCAAGGATGAAAGTCTTGATGAAAAGCAGGTTTTTCAGATTTATTATGATTTTTCAGAGACGGTTGGAAATATGCAGGGTTATCGTACCTTGGCCCTCAATCGTGGAGAGAAGCTAGGTGTCTTGAAGGTCGGTTTTGAACATGCGACGGACCGTATCCTTGCCTTCTTTGCTGCTCGTTTCAAGGTAAAAAATACCTACATTGATGAAGTGGTTCAGCAATCTGTTAAGAAAAAAGTCTTGCCTGCTATCGAGCGTCGTATTCGGACAGAATTGACTGAAAAAGCAGAAGAAGGAGCTATCCAACTCTTTTCTGACAACCTGCGCAATCTCCTTTTGGTTGCTCCATTGAAAGGGCGCGTGGTTCTTGGGTTTGACCCAGCCTTTCGTACAGGTGCCAAGCTAGCTGTCGTGGATGCAACAGGAAAAATGCTGACAACTCAGGTTATTTATCCTGTTAAACCAGCATCAGCTCGTCAAATCGAAGAAGCCAAGAAAGATTTGGTAGACTTGATTGGTCAATACGGCGTGGAAATTATTGCTATCGGAAACGGAACGGCCAGTCGTGAAAGTGAAGCTATTGTAGCGGAAGTTCTGAAAGATTTCCCTGAAGTCAGCTATGTTATTGTCAATGAAAGTGGTGCTTCGGTCTATTCTGCCAGTGAACTTGCTCGTCAGGAGTTTCCAGACTTGGCCGTTGAAAAACGCTCTGCTATTTCTATCGCCCGTCGTTTGCAAGATCCTCTTGCGGAATTGGTTAAAATCGATCCTAAATCAATCGGCGTTGGTCAATACCAGCACGATGTCAGTCAGAAGAAACTGTCTGAGAGTCTAGATTTTGTCGTCGATACCGTGGTGAACCAAGTCGGTGTCAATGTCAATACAGCCAGTCCTGCTCTTCTTTCACACGTAGCTGGACTCAATAAAACCATCTCTGAAAATATTGTCAAATACCGTGAGGAAGAAGGAAAAATCACTTCACGCGCCCAAATTAAGAAAGTTCCTCGTCTGGGGGCCAAGGCCTTTGAACAGGCAGCTGGTTTCCTCCGTATTCCTGAAAGTAGCAACATCCTTGATAATACAGGAGTTCACCCAGAAAATTACGCTGCCGTTAAGGAACTTTTCAAACGTTTGGACATTACAGACTTGAATGAAGAAGCCCAAAGTAAACTCAAGTCCCTTTCAGTCAAAGATATGGCGCAAGAGCTAGACCTTGGTCCAGAAACTCTTAAAGATATCATTGCAGATCTTCTCAAACCAGGTCGAGATTTCCGTGATTCCTTTGATGCACCTGTGCTTCGCCAAGATGTCCTAGATATCAAAGACCTAGTGGTAGGTCAGAAGCTAGAAGGTGTGGTGCGTAATGTCGTTGATTTCGGTGCCTTTGTTGACATAGGGATTCACGAGGACGGCTTGATTCATATTTCCCACATGAGTCGCAAGTTTATCAAACACCCTAGTCAAGTGGTGTCAGTTGGAGATTTGGTGACCGTTTGGGTTAAGAAAATTGATACTGAACGTGAAAAAGTCAATCTGTCGCTTCTGGCTCCAAATGAAACTGACTGATTACGTCAAGCAGGTTTCACTAGAAGACTTCGACAGACCTTTTATCCATCATGTCCAGTGGAATAGGCGTCTACGTTCGACAGGTGGGCGATTTTTCCCAAAAGATGGGCATTTGGATTTTAATCCCAAGGTTTATCAGGAACTGGGTCTGGATGTTTTTAGGAAAATTGTCCGACATGAACTCTGTCATTATCACCTCTATTTTCAAGGGAAGGGCTATCAACACAAGGATCGGGATTTTAAGGCCCTTTTGAAAGCAGTGGATGGATTACGCTTTGTGCCCTCCTTGCACAATAACAACTCCAAGCCAATCAAGCTTTATCGTTGTCAATCCTGCCAGCAAACTTATCATCGCAAGAGAAGGATTGATACCAAACGCTATCGCTGCGGAGTTTGTAGAGGTAAATTGCTACTAATAAATCAGCCTGAGGACTGATGAAAGCCGAGCCTACCCGTGATATACTATGTCTAACCTAGCAGAAAGAGGAAAAATAATGAACAGTAAATTTTATAAAATGAGACGAAATCGCATGATTTCAGGAGTTCTGGCAGGTCTGTCAGACAAGTGGAACTTTGATGTTACCCTTGTTCGTTTCTTGTTTGCCATTTTTACAGTTGCAAACTTTGGGCTTGGTGTGATTATCTATATCATCCTAGCTTCTATCATGCCAACCAAGGAAGAAATCGAAGCAGAAATGTACGGAACAGGCCCACGCAAACGCAAAGAAGCCCAAGCCATTGACGATAATGAAGGCTGGTTTTGGTGAGGTAGAAACAGTTATTTTACTGTTAGTCTATGAATTCGACTAATCTATTTTAAAATTTTTGAACCCTTGTATCTGCAAGGGTTTTCTTCTTACTTTCTTTTTATGGTAAAATATTTTTAATAAAATGTCTACATTCCCCCCAATCTTACAAAAATGTAAGATTAAAGTCTCTTTTGTAAGGTTAGGTTATGGCAAGCGGTCTTTTTTTGATGTAAACTAGACTCATAAAGAACAAAGGAGTAACATCATGAAACAAATCTTACATAAGAAAACAAGAAAACCAAGTCACAAAGATATCGAGCGTGTTCAGCTGGGATGCGCTATGATGCAAGAGACATTTCATTTGATGGGATATTAAGAAAGGAGATTCTCATGACACTTTTAGATGTAAAACACGTTCAAAAAATTTATAAAACTCGTTTTCAGGGCAACCAAGTAGAAGCCCTCAAGGATATTCACTTTACCGTCGAAAAGGGTGACTACGTTGCCATCATGGGTGAGTCTGGTTCTGGTAAATCAACTCTTCTCAATATTCTAGCTATGCTGGATAAACCAACACGCGGTCAGGTTTATCTTAATGGAACAGACACAGCAACCATTAAAAATTCACAGGATTCTAGCTTCCGTCGTGAAAAGTTGGGCTTCGTCTTTCAAGATTTTAACTTGCTAGATACGCTCTCTGTCAAGGATAATATCTTGCTTCCGCTTGTCTTGTCAAGAAGACCCATTACGGAGATGATGAAGAAATTGGTGGTAACAGCTGAGAATCTGGGTATCAATCAATTGCAAGAGAAGTACCCTTACGAAATTTCTGGTGGTCAGAAACAGCGTGTAGCAGTAGCTCGTGCCATCATCACAGAACCTGAAATTCTCCTTGCGGATGAGCCAACAGGGGCCCTTGACTCCAAATCATCTGCAGCCTTACTTGATGTCTTTGATGAAATCAATGAGCGCGGTCAAACCATTCTCATGGTAACCCACTCAACAGCAGCAGCTAGCAGAGCTAAACGTGTACTCTTTATCAAAGACGGCATTCTTTACAACCAAATCTACCGTGGAGAGAAGACAGAACGTCAGATGTTCCAAGAGATCTCTGATACCTTGACTGTCATGGCAAGCGAGGTGAATTAGTATGTTTCGATTAACCAATAAGTTAGCGGTATCGAACTTGATTAAAAACCGCAAACTCTACTATCCTTTTGCGCTGGCTGTTCTCTTGGCAGTCACCGTCACTTATCTCTTTTACTCCCTAACTTTCAATCCCAAGATTGCGGAAATCCGTGGAGGAACAACCATTCAGGCTACACTTGGATTTGGTATGTTTGTCGTCACCCTTGCGTCAGCCATTATCGTCCTCTATGCCAATAGTTTTGTCATGAAGAACCGTTCCAAGGAACTAGGAATTTATGGCATGTTGGGCTTGGAGAAGCGTCATCTTATCAGTATGACCTTTAAGGAGTTAGTGGTATTTGGGATTCTAACTGTTGGAGCGGGTATCGGTATTGGAGCCTTGTTTGACAAGTTAATTTTCGCTTTCTTGCTCAAACTGATGAAATTGAAAGTTGAGCTGGTCGCTACCTTCCAAATGAATGTTGTCATTGCAGTACTTGTTGTCTTTGGATTGATTTTCCTAGGCCTCATGTTCCTGAATGCCCTTCGAATCGCCCGTATGAATGCCCTCCAGCTCTCGCGTGAAAAAGCAAGCGGAGAGAAAAGAGGTCGTTTCCTACCTCTCCAAACTATTCTTGGTTCCATAAGTTTAGGGATTGGCTATTATCTTGCCCTTACGGTAACCGATCCTCTTACAGCCCTAACAACTTTCTTCCTAGCTGTTTTGCTGGTTATCTTTGGTACTTATCTATTGTTTAATGCAGGGATTACCGTTTTTCTACAAATTTTAAAGAAAAACAAGCAATACTATTACCAACCAAATAACCTTATCTCAGTGTCTAACTTGATTTTCCGTATGAAGAAAAATGCGGTTGGACTAGCAACTATCGCAATTTTGTCAACAATGGTTTTGGTAACCATGTCAGCAGCTACTAGTATTTTCAATGCCTCAGAAAGCTTTAAAAAAGTTCTAAATCCGCATGATTTTGGGATTACTGGACAAAATGTTGAAAAAGAAGATTTGGATAAACTCTTGAGCCAGTTTGCAAGTGACAAAGGTTATAATATCAAAGAAAAAGAAGTTCTTCGTTACGCTTACTTTGGTGTTGCAAACCAAGAAGGTAGCAAGTTAACCATATTTGAAAAAGGACAAAACCGTGTCCAAGTCAAAACAGTTTTTATGGTATTTGACCAAAAAGACTATGAAACTATGGCTGGTCAAAAACTTTCTCTATCAGGAAATGAGGTTGGACTCTTTGCCAAGAATGAGGGAGTTAAAGAACAGAAAGCTCTAACTCTAAATGATCATCAATTTTCTGTCAAAGAAGAATTTACTAAAGATTTCATTGTAAACCATGTTCCAAATCAGTTTAATATTTTGACTTCTGATTACAATTACCTTGTTGTACCTAATTTACAAGCCTTTTTGGATCAATTCCCAGATTCGGCTATCTATAATCAGTTTTACGGTGGTATGAATGTAAATGCCAACGAAGAAGAACAACTCAAGGTCGCTGAAGAATATGATAAATACCTCAATCAGTTTAATGCTCAATTAAACACGGAAGGTAGCTATGTGTATGGTAGCAATCTAGCAGATGCTAGTGCTCAAATGAGTGCCCTCTTTGGTGGTGTCTTCTTTATCGGTATTTTCCTATCCATTATCTTTATGGTCGGAACCGTTCTGGTCATCTACTACAAACAAATTTCTGAAGGCTACGAAGACCGTGAACGCTTTATTATCTTGCAGAAAGTCGGTTTAGATCAAAAGCAAATCAAGCAAACCATCAACAAACAGGTTTTAACTGTTTTCTTCCTTCCTTTGCTTTTTGCCTTTATACATCTAGCCTTTGCCTACCATATGCTTAGTCTGATTTTAAAAGTGATTGGTGTAATAGATACGAATATGATGTTGATTGTGACCTTGTCTATCTGCGCTATCTTCCTCATCGCCTATGTGCTGATTTTCATGATTACTTCTAGAAGTTATCGCAAGATTGTGCAAATGTAAAAAAAGATACCTCGACTTCAAAATCGAGGTATTTCTTGTCTTCTAAATGCTGAAAAGTTGTCCGAGCAGGAAGGTAACTCCCATAGTTAAAAGACCAATAGCAAGGTTCCGAATCATAGCTGTTTTGGTTGGGGCTTTTCCAAGTTTGGCACTAGTGTAACCAGTGAGAAGAAGGGCCACACCGACGATAAGGACAGTAGCAGGGATGCGGTATTCACTTGGGAAAATGGTAATTGAAAGCATTGGTGGTAAGCTACCAAGGAAAAAAGAAATAAAGCTAGAGATAGCAGCATGCCAAGGATTGGTAAACTCTTCATACTCAATCCCATATTTTTCCTCTACCAAAGCCTTGAGTGGATTATTTAAAAAGGCTTTGTTGGTGAGAAGTTGGGCTGATGTTTCACACTCGCCATTTTGAATATAGGCAGCGTAGAGAGACTTTTTAGCTAGCTCCATGTCTTGGTCTAGCAAGAGTTGCTCACGCGCAACGGCCGCTTCCTCGGTATCTTTTTGAGTTGAAACGGATACATATTCTCCACCAGCCATTGAAAAGGCACCAGCTAGGATAGCCGCAAACCCTGATAAAAAGATACTCCAGATATTGTTTGTAGCACTGGCAACCCCAATAACCACACCAGCAATGGAAATAATTCCATCGTTGGCACCAAGAACACCCGCACGCAGGATATTTAAACGACCTGCAAAATTTGAATCAATTTCGTGATTTGTTTCTGACATATTATTCTCCTTTTTATTCAGTATAAAGGAAAAATATAAGGAAATCAATCTTTTAAAACTGTCTGAAAAAAGTTGCACGATTTTAATTTTACGAGCTTTTTAAAAGTTAGAAACAGCACTAGCTAGTAGAGAAGGATAAAAGAGAAGGAAAGCTGATAGACTCGTCCTTTTTCTAGCTATCTATGGTATAATAGAAGGTAGATTTACTAATCGGAGTAAGAAAGATTTTATGATTAAACTAGTAGCAACGGATATGGACGGAACCTTCCTAGATGGGAATGGACGCTTTGATATGGACCGCCTCAAGTCTCTTTTGGCTTCCTACAAGGAAAAAGGGATTTACTTTGCGGTAGCTTCTGGTCGGGGATTTCTGTCTCTAGAAAAATTATTTGCTGATGTTCGTGATGACATTATTTTCATCGCTGAAAATGGCAGTTTGGTCGAATATCAAGGTCAGGACTTGTATGAAGCGACTATGTCTCGTGAGTTTTATCTGTCAACTTTTGAAAAGCTGAAAACTTCACCTTATGTAGATATCAATAAACTGCTTTTAACAGGGAAAAAAGGCTCTTATGTGCTAGATACAGTTGATGCAACCTATTTGAAAGAGAGCCAGCACTATAATGAAAATATCCAAAAAGTAGCGAGTTTGGAAGATATCACAGATGACATTTTCAAATTTACAACCAACTTCACAGAAGAAACTCTGGAAGCTGGGGAAGCTTGGGTAAACGAAAACGTTCCTGGTGTGAAGGCCATGACAACTGGCTTTGAATCCATTGATATTGTTCTGGACTATGTCGATAAGGGAGTGGCTATTGTTGAATTAGCTAAAAAACTTGGTATCACAATGGATCAGGTCATGGCTTTTGGAGACAATCTAAATGATTTGCATATGATGCAGGTTGTGGGACATCCTGTAGCTCCTGAAAATGCACGACCTGAAATTTTAGAATTAGCAGAGACAGTGATTGGTCACCATAAGGACCAGTCGGTTATAGCTTATATGGAGGGCTTATAATGGCAGATATAAAATTGATTGCATTGGACTTGGACGGGACCTTGCTGACTACTGATAAAAGGCTGACGGATCGTACCAAGGAAACCTTGAAAGCTGCGCGTGATCGTGGTATCAAGGTCGTATTGACAACTGGTCGTCCCTTAAAAGCCATGGATTTCTTTCTCCATGAGCTAGGGACTGACGGCCACGAAGATGAGTATACGATTACTTTTAATGGTGGTTTGGTTCAGAAAAATACAGGTGAAATCCTTGATAAAACAGTCTTTTCATATGATGATGTGGCACGCTTGTATGAGGAAACAGAGAAATTATCACTGCCTCTTGATGCTATCTCAGAAGGAACTGTTTATCAAATCCAATCGGACCAAGAAAGTCTTTATGCCAAATTCAATCCAGCATTGACCTTTGTTCCAGTGGACTTTGAAGACTTATCTAGTCAAATGACCTATAATAAATGTGTGACCGCCTTTGCTCAAGAACCCTTGGATGCAGCCATTCAGAAGATTTCTCCAGAATTGTTTGACCAATATGAAATCTTTAAATCACGTGAAATGTTGCTAGAGTGGTCACCAAAGAATGTTCATAAAGCAACAGGTTTGGCAAAACTAATCAGCCATCTTGGAATCAATCAAAGCCAAGTCATGGCTTGTGGTGACGAGGCTAATGACCTCTCTATGATTGAATGGGCAGGGCTCGGTGTTGCCATGCAAAACGCTGTTCCTGAAGTCAAGGCAGTCGCAAATGTAGTGACGCCAATGACCAATGATGAAGAGGCTGTCGCCTGGGCTATCGAAGAATATGTGCTAAAGGAGAACTAAGATATGGGATTATTTGACCGTCTATTCGGAAAAAAAGAAGAACCTAAAATCGAAGAAGTTGTAAAAGAAGCTCTGGAAAATCTTGATTTGTCTGAAGATGTTGAGCCTGCCTTCACAGAAACTGAGGAAGTTCCTCAAGAAGAAGCAGAGGTTGAAAGTTCTGAAGAGCCTGTGATTGAAGAAGAGGAAATCCAAAAAACTGTTGAAGAAAATTATGATTCAGAGCCAGTTGTAGAGGTTCATCAAGAAGAAGTCGAAGTATTGCCAAACTCAGAAGAAGTCCCAGAGGAAGAGAAGCTTGAGCACGAAGGAACTGTAGAAGAAAATAGTTCTGAAGTGCTTGAAGCAGAAACGTTTCAAGCCGAAGAAACTGTTCAGGAAAAATATGACCGCAGTCTCAAGAAAACTCGTACAGGCTTCGGAGCTCGCTTGAACGCCTTCTTTGCTAATTTCCGCTCAGTTGACGAAGATTTCTTTGAAGACTTGGAAGAATTGCTAATTACCAGTGATGTCGGTGTACAGGTAGCTTCCAATCTAACTGAGGACTTGCGCTATGAAGCTCGTCTAGAAAATGCTAAGAAACCAGACGCCTTGCGCCAGCTGGTCACCCAGCAACTCTTTGCCTACTATGATGCCTTTCAGCGAGCAGGGATTGATTTAGAGGTGGATTTGTCTGAAAATCTGCTTCTGGAAACGGACAGTGATATCTTTGATCGAATCGTCCAGAAT
>CAJPJN010000030.1:0-12204 GCA_905369855.1 Streptococcus oralis
GCTCTGGGATACTTATGAGGATGCAGCACCTCACTCCATCGTCCATGAGCTGACTTTCTTTATCAAGGAGGCGGATGGTTCCTTTAGTCGCCACGATGAAGTGCATGAGGAGCGGACCTATGAGGTCCTGACCTATGATATTTTGCTGGAACAGGCCGGTTTCAAATCCTTCAAACTTTATGCGGACTTTGAGGACAAGGAGCCAACAGAAACCAGCACCCGTTGGTTTTTTGTGGCACAGAAGTAGGAGATTAGCATGACCATCACAGCTATAATTGCGGAGTTTAATCCTTTTCATAATGGGCATAAATACCTGCTGGATCAGACAGAGGGGCTGAAAATCGTTGCCATGTCTGGTAATTTCATGCAGCGAGGAGAACCTGCTATTGTAGACAAGTGGACACGAGCCCAGATGGCGCTGGGGAATGGAGCGGATCTGGTAGTGGAATTGCCCTTTTTAGTCAGTGTTCAGGCAGCAGATTTCTTTGGTCAAGGAGCTGTATATATCTTAACACAGTTGGGGATTGATACTCTAGCCTTTGGGACAGAGGAAGTTCTGGATTATCAAAAAATCGCTGACTTATACACAGAGCAAGGTGCTGAGATGGAGAAATTTGTGGAAAATCTGCCTGATTCTCTCTCCTATCCCCAGAAAACCCAAGCCATGTGGAAGGAATTTGCAGGTCTTGATTTTTCGGGAAACACACCCAATCATGTTCTTGCGCTTGCTTATGCTAAGGCAGTAGCGGGACGCAACATCAAACTCCATCCGATTCAGCGTCAGGGGGCAGGTTATCATTCTGTGGACAAGAATGTGGCCTTTGCTTCGGCGACAGCCCTCCGTCAGCATCAGTTAGACCAAGATTTTTTAAAACGCTTTATGCCTTCTGTTGCCCTCTTTGAGCAGGCTAGTAAGGTGAGCTGGGAAGATTATTTTCCCTTGCTGCGCTATCAAATCTTGTCCAATCCAGACCTAACTACCATCTATCAGGTCAATCAAGAAATGGCTGTGCGCATCAAGGATGCCATCAAGAAATCCCAGTCTGTGGAAGAATTGGTTGAAGCGGTTGCGACCAAGCGGTACACAAAGGCGCGTGTCAGACGCCTCTTGACCTATATCTTGGTGCAGGCAAGAGAAAGTGATTTGCCAGAAGCCATTCATGTCCTTGGTTTTACTGAAAAAGGCAGACAACACCTTAAGTCTCTGAAGGGACAGGTCAATCTAGTCAGCCGAATTGGCAAAGAACCTTGGGATGCTATGACTCAAAAGGCAGACCAGATTTACCAACTGGGAAATCCAAGTATAGCAGAGCAGAATTTTGGTAAGGTGCCGATAAGAATAGAAAGAAACTAAGTCTACTGAAAGGTAGGCTTTTTGAGATTTTTTACGAATAAATAGATAGAAAAGAAAATCTTGTACAAGTTCCTGACAATTTCTTTCTTTTCGTGTATAATAGTGGAAAAGAGGTAAAACGAGGTATGGTTATGGAAGCAGTTCTTTACTCAACATTCCGAAATCATTTAAAAGACTACATGAAGAAGGTAAATGATGAATTTGAGCCTTTGACAGTGGTCAATAAAAATCCAGATGAGGACATTGTAGTTCTTTCAAAGAGCGAATGGGACAGTATTCAGGAAACACTGAGAATCGCTCAAAATAAGGAGTTATCTGACAAGGTCTTGCGAGGAATGGCTCAAGTTCGTGCTAGAAGTACTCAAGTCCATGTTATTGAGGAGTGAGGAATGCTGCTCAAGTTTACAGAAGATGCCTGGGCAGATTATTGCTACTGGCAAACTCAGGACAAGAAAACGTTGAAAAGAATCAATAAACTAATCAAGGATATTCAACGTGATCCCTTTACAGGAATAGGTAAGCCAGAACCACTCAAGTATGACTACCAAGGAGCCTGGTCACGTCGTATTGACGCAGAAAATCGCTTGATTTATATGATGGATGGAGATAGCGTGGCTTTCTTGTCCTTTAAAGATCATTACTAAGTCTACTGCGAAGTAGGCTTTTTAAATAACAAGTTTATTTTAGCAATCGTATTCCACATTCCCTAAAACATATTCTATTTTAGGTTTGTGAAAATCACTTTTTTATGGTAGAATGTAAAAGAATGTATGTCATTCGGAATAACAATAAAATGAGGTAAAAACATGGAAATCATGTCGCTTGCGATTGCTGTTTTTGCCGTCATCATTGGTTTAGTCATTGGATATGTCAGCATCTCAGCTAAGATGAAATCATCTCAGGAAGCTGCAGAGTTGATGCTTTTAAATGCTGAACAAGAAGCAACTAATTTACGTGGACAAGCTGAGCGTGAAGCAGATTTACTTGTTAATGAAGCCAAACGTGAAAGCAAGTCTCTTAAAAAAGAAGCACTATTGGAGGCCAAAGAAGAAGCCAGAAAATACCGTGAAGAAGTGGACGCTGAATTCAAATCAGAACGTCAAGAACTCAAACAAATCGAAAGTCGTTTGACAGAGAGAGCTACTAGCCTTGACCGTAAAGACGATAATTTGACGAGTAAAGAACAAACACTTGAACAAAAAGAACAAAGTATTTCTGATAGAGCGAAAAACCTTGATGCGCGTGAAGAGCAATTAGAGGAAGTCGAAAGACAAAAAGAAGCAGAGTTAGAGCGTATTGGTGCCCTGTCTCAGGCAGAAGCACGAGATATTATCTTGGCCCAGACAGAAGAAAACTTGACTAAGGAGATTGCCAGCCGCATTCGTGAAGCTGAGCAAGAGGTCAAAGAACGTTCTGACAACATGGCCAAGGACATCCTGGTTCAAGCTATGCAACGTATCGCTGGTGAATATGTAGCGGAGTCAACAAACTCAACGGTTCATCTACCAGACGATACTATGAAGGGACGCATTATTGGTCGTGAAGGTCGTAACATTCGTACCTTTGAAAGTTTGACAGGGGTCGATGTGATTATCGACGATACACCAGAAGTGGTGACCTTGTCAGGTTTTGACCCGATTCGTCGTGAGATTGCCCGTATGACTATGGAAATGTTGCTCAAAGATGGTCGTATCCACCCAGCTCGTATCGAAGAGTTGGTTGAGAAAAACCGTCAAGAGATTGACAATAAGATCCGTGAATACGGTGAGGCTGCTGCCTATGAGATTGGTGCGCCAAACCTTCATCCAGACTTGATGAAGATTATGGGACGTTTGCAGTTCCGTACTTCATATGGACAAAATGTCTTGCGTCATTCGATTGAGGTTGCTAAGTTGGCTGGTATCATGGCGAGCGAACTTGGTGAAAATGCGGCTCTTGCCCGTCGTGCTGGATTCCTTCACGACATTGGTAAAGCTATTGACCGTGAGGTTGAGGGTAGCCACGTGGAAATCGGTATGGAATTGGCACGTAAGTACAAGGAACACCCAGTTGTGGTCAATACGATTGCTAGCCACCACGGTGATGTCGAAGCCGAAAGTGTCATTGCAGTGATCGTTGCTGCAGCAGACGCCTTGAGCGCGGCTCGTCCAGGTGCTCGTAGTGAGTCTCTTGAAAGCTATATCAAGCGTCTTCATGATTTGGAAGAAATTGCTAACAGCTTTGAAGGGGTACAAAATAGCTTTGCCCTTCAAGCAGGACGTGAAATCCGTATCATGGTCAATCCAGGACAAATCAAGGACGACAAAGTCACAATCTTGGCTCACAAAGTTCGTGAGAAAATTGAAAATAATCTCGATTATCCAGGAAATATCAAGGTAACCGTGATTCGCGAGCTTCGTGCAGTAGATTATGCTAAATAAATAAGAAAGAGCAGTTGAAAAATTACTGCTTTTTTGTTACACTAGATAGAAAGACTGTAAAGAATAATCTGGCTTTTTGCCATTATTCTAGAGAAATGTTATTTCACAGACTGACTAAAAGGAGACACAATGGCAGACCGAGGCTTACTAATCGTTTTTTCTGGTCCTTCAGGGGTTGGAAAAGGAACGGTTAGAAGAGAGATTTTTGAGAGTTCTGAAAACCAATTTCAATACTCTGTATCGATGACGACACGCGCACAACGTCCTGGAGAAGTGGATGGTGTTGACTATTTCTTCCGTACTCGCGAAGAGTTTGAAGAGCTGATTCGTCAAGGACAGATGTTGGAATATGCAGAATATGTCGGCAACTACTATGGAACTCCTCTGACCTATGTCAATGAAACCTTGGACAAGGGAATCGATGTTTTCCTTGAAATTGAAGTTCAGGGTGCTCTTCAGGTCAAGAAAAAGGTTCCAGATGCTGTCTTTATCTTCCTGACACCACCAGATTTGGATGAATTGCAAGATCGTTTGGTAGGACGTGGAACAGACAGTGCAGAAGTGATTGCCCAACGAATCGAAAAAGCCAAGGAAGAAATTGCCCTCATGCGTGAGTATGATTATGCGATTGTCAACGATCAGGTGCCCCTAGCTGCTGAGCGTGTCAAACGTGTGATCGAAGCAGAGCACTTCCGTGTGGATCGTGTCATTGGTCACTATCAGGAGATGTTACCGAAATCTCCAACTACCCGATAAAATTTAGAAAATAGGTACAAGCAAATGATGTTAAAACCCTCTATTGATACCTTGCTCGACAAGGTTCCATCAAAATATTCACTCGTAATCTTGGAAGCAAAACGTGCCCACGAATTGGAAGCAGGTGCGCCAGCAACTCAAGGTTTCAAGTCTGAAAAATCAACTCTTCGCGCTTTAGAAGAAATCGAATCAGGAAACGTTACAATTCACCCAGATCCAGAAGGAAAACGTGAAGCGGTGCGTCGCCGTATCGAAGAAGAAAAACGCCGCAAAGAAGAAGAAGAAAAGAAAATCAAAGAGCAAATCGCTAAAGAAAAAGAAGATGGTGAAAAAATTTAAGGTTGGGGGGACTCAATCTTATTTTTTCTATTGCAAGAATGTACTGACAAGGAGGAGGTGAGAAGATGGCTATAGCCAAGATTATCGTAGATGTGCCCTTGATGCAGACGGACCAGCCCTATAGTTACAGGATTCCGGAGGAATTTGAGGGAATGCTAGAAGTTGGGATGCGGGTTCATGTGCCCTTTGGTAAGGGCAATCGCCTGATTCAAGGGATTGTTCTTGGTTTGGATTCTCAATCAGCTGAAGAAGAGGCAAATCAAGATTTAAAAGATATTGCCGAGGTACTGGATTTTTCTCCTGTTCTCACGCAAGAACAACTCTGGCTGGCTGAGGAGTTACGCAAGTCCGTCTTCTCCTACAAAATCTCCATCCTTAAGGCCATGCTTCCAGGATTTCTGAATTCTAGCTATGACAAGATTCTCTATCCTCTGGAAGGTCTGAGTCAGGAAGACCGAGAGCGGCTGTTTGGTTCAGAAGATTCGCTTGCCTTTTCTTCTCTGGATTTAGGTAAGCAAGCTGAAATGATGCGATTGACTAGAAAAGGCCTGCTTGGTCTGGAATATCAGGCGATCGATCAAAAGAAGGTCAAGACCCAGTCTTGGTATGAGGTAGACCTTGCTCAATTAGAAAGTGTAGAGATTTCTACACGCGCCAAGAAAAAGTTGGAATTGAGAGGTTATTTGCTGTCTCATCCTGAGAGTGCTTCCTTGGCTAGTTTGTTAGAGTCCTACTCGCGGGAGCAAGTCAACTTTTTTGTGGAACAAGGTGCTGTTACCATAGTCCAAAAGGAAGTTCAACGCTCGGCTGCTTATTTTGAAGGCATTGAGGCAAGTCAGCCTTTGGAGTTGAATCCAGAGCAAAGGCAGGCGCGTGATGCGGTTGTGAGTGCGATTGGCAGTCATCAGCCTCCCTTCCTCCTTCAAGGGATTACAGGAAGTGGGAAGACCGAGGTTTACTTGCAGATTATCCAAGGGGCCTTGGACAAGGGTAAGACAGCTATTTTACTGGTGCCTGAGATTTCCCTGACTCCACAGATGACCGAGCGATTTATTGCTCGTTTTGGTGAGAAAGTGGCCATTCTTCATTCCGGCCTGTCCAGTGGTGAAAAGTATGATGAATGGCGCAAGGTGGAACGTGGAGATGCCCAAGTTGTTGTTGGCGCCAGATCCGCCATCTTTGCTCCTCTTAAAAATCTGGGTGTTATGATTATCGATGAGGAGCATGAAGCGACTTATAAGCAGGACAGCAATCCCCGTTATCATGCTAGAGAAGTGGCTATTTTACGGGCCCAATACAATCAAGCGGCATTGGTTCTTGGTTCCGCGACACCGAGCTTAGAAAGCCGTGCGCGAGCTGGAAAAGGCGTCTATCAACACTTGCGTCTGACCCAACGTGCCAATCCTTTAGCTAGGATTCCTGAGGTTCAAGTGATTGACTTTCGGGACTATATCGGACAAAATGAGACGTCAAACTTCACGCCACCTTTGCTAGAGGCTATTCAGGACCGTCTAGCTAAAAAAGAGCAGGTGGTTCTTATGCTCAATCGTCGTGGTTATTCTAGCTTTGTTATGTGTCGGGAGTGTGGGACCGTGGATACTTGTCCCAACTGTGACATTTCCTTGACCTTGCACATGGATACCAAGACCATGAACTGCCATTATTGTGGCTTTTCGAAGGATATTCCTCAGGTCTGTCCTAACTGTAAGAGTTGCAGTATCCGTTACTACGGGACGGGGACACAAAAGGCTTATGACGAGCTGGCAGAACTC
This sequence comes from Streptococcus oralis, assembly GCA_905369855.1. Lineage (GTDB taxonomy): Bacteria > Bacillota > Bacilli > Lactobacillales > Streptococcaceae > Streptococcus > Streptococcus oralis_BN. The sequence goes on from CAJPJN010000030.1 coordinate 6,642, forward strand.
TTTCCAGAGGCACGAATTCTACGGATGGATGTGGATACGACCCGTAAGAAAGGTAGTCATCAAGCCCTGCTTGACCAGTTTGGACTAGGGGAAGCGGATATCTTGCTAGGTACTCAGATGATTGCAAAGGGTTTGGATTTTCCCAATGTAACCTTAGTCGGAGTGCTTAATGCGGATACGGCTTTAAATCTACCTGATTTCCGTTCTTCTGAAAGAACTTTCCAGCTTTTGACTCAGGTGGCAGGTCGGGCAGGACGTGCTGAAAAAGCTGGGCAGGTCTTGATTCAGTCTTACAATCCTCAGCACTACGCTATTCGATTTGCCAAGGATCAGGACTACGAAGGCTTTTATGCCTATGAAATGGGAATCAGACGACAACTTGGTTATCCACCTTACTATTTCACCATTGGCATTACCCTTTCTCACAAGAAGGAAGAAGAGGTGGTCAAACGTGCTTATGAAGTTATGAACATTTTGAGGTCAGGCTTGTCTGAAACCAGTAACATTCTTGGGCCGACGCCAAAACCCATCGCCCGTACCCACAACCTCTATCATTACCAGATTTTGATTAAATACCGTTTAGAAGATGAGCTGGGGCCGACCCTCAATCAGGTCTTGGCCCTGACTCAAGAACGGGAAAATAGTGAGCTCCGTCTCAGCATTGACCATGAGCCACAGCAATTTTTATAAGAAGGAGAAGAAATGACAAAATTAATCTTTATGGGGACCCCCGACTTTTCAGCAACAGTCTTAAAAGGACTTTTGACAGATGACCGTTACGAAATTCTAGCCGTTGTGACCCAGCCAGACCGTGCTGTCGGACGTAAAAAAGTGATCCAGGAGACCCCAGTTAAACAAGCTGCCAAAGAGGCAGGACTTCCTATCTACCAACCTGAAAAATTATCTGGAAGTCCAGAGATGGAAGCTATTATGAAGCTAGGAGCAGATGGAATTGTGACTGCTGCTTTTGGGCAGTTTCTCCCAAGTAAACTCCTTGATAGCATGGACTTTGCTGTCAATGTTCACGCGTCACTCCTTCCTAAACACCGTGGTGGAGCGCCAATCCATTATGCCTTGATTCAAGGGGATGAGGAAGCTGGTGTGACCATTATGGAAATGGTTAAGGAAATGGATGCAGGAGATATGATTTCTCGTCGCAGTATTCCTATCACGGATGGGGACAATGTCGGCACCTTGTTTGAGAAATTAGCGCTAGTTGGTCGTGATTTGCTTTTGGACACTTTGCCTGCCTACATTGCTGGGGAAATCAAACCTGAACCGCAGGATCCGAGTCAGGTTACCTTCTCTCCAAATATCAAGCCAGAAGAAGAAAAACTAGATTGGACTAAAAGCAATCGTCAACTCTTTAACCAGATCCGTGGCATGAACCCCTGGCCTGTTGCCCATACTTTCCTTAAGGGCGACCGCTTTAAGATTTATGAAGCCCTACCAGTAGAAGGTCAAGGCAACCCAGGAGAGATTCTCTCTATCGGCAAGAAAGAATTGATTGTCGCAACGACTGAAGGGGCTTTATCCCTCAAACAAGTGCAGCCAGCTGGTAAACCTAAGATGGACATTGCTTCCTTCCTCAACGGAGTGGGACGGACATTGACTGTAGGAGAACGATTTGGTGACTAAAGTAGAAACGGCTAGAAGTCTAGCCCTAGCAGTATTAGAGGATGTTTTTATCAATCAAGCATACTCAAATATCGCCTTAAATAAGCATCTCAAGGGAAGTCAACTTTCGGCAGCAGACAAGGGCTTGGTGACCGAACTGGTCTATGGAACGGTAGCCCGTAAACTGACTCTGGAATGGTACCTATCACACTTTATCGAAGACAGAGATAAGTTAGATAACTGGCTCTATGTCCTTCTTCTCATGAGTGCCTACCAGCTCCGCTATTTGAACAAGATTCCAGACCATGCTGTGGTCAATGAAGCAGTAGAATTGGCCAAAGTCCGTAAAAAAGGCAGTGAAAAATTGGTCAACGCCGTCCTTCGCCGTATCTTGCGTGAAGGCTGGCCAGATATCACCAGCATCAAACGAAAAAATAAGCGTGACTCCATTGCATATTCCCTTCCGGTTTGGCTAGTTGCCAAGCTCAAGGAAGAATACGGAGAAGAGCGAGCACAAGCTATTTTTGAAAGCCTTTTGGTGCGAAACAAGGCCAGTATTCGTGTAACAGACCTAAGTCGAAAAGAGGAAATCCAAGCCTTGTTGGAGGCGAATAATTCCCTTTTAGCAACCACTGGTCTTGTTAAGGAGCAGGGGCATTTTGCAGGCCATGATTTGTTTGCAGATGGAGCCATTACCATCCAAGACGAGTCAAGTCAGCTTGTTACGCCAACTCTTGATTTACAAGGTAATGAGCAGGTTCTAGATGCCTGTGCGGCTCCGGGTGGGAAAACAGCCCATATAGCCTCTTATCTCACGACAGGTCAGGTTACTGCTCTGGACCTTTACGATCACAAGTTGGACTTAATCCAAGAAAATGCTCAACGTCTGGGAGTTGCAGATCGGGTTCAAACGCAAAAATTGGATGCCAGAAAGGTGCATGAGTTTTTTGGGCGAAATTCATTTGATAAGATTTTGGTGGATGCTCCCTGTTCAGGAATCGGTCTTCTGCGCCGAAAACCAGATATCAAATACAATAAAGAAACGGCAGATTTCGCGTCCTTACAGGAAATTCAGCTAGAAATATTAGGTAGTGTTTGTCAAACACTAGGTAAAGGTGGTATAATAACTTATAGTACCTGTACTATTGTCTCAGAGGAGAATTTTCAAGTCGTTGAGGCCTTTTTAGAAAGTCATCCTGAGTTCGAGCAGGTAAAACTAGAACATGAATGTAAGGATATCATGAAAGACGGCTGTATCCTCATTACACCTGAATTGTATGGAAGTGATGGATTCTTCATCAGTCAATTTCGCAAGATATCGGATTAGGAAGGAACTGACACATGGAAATTTCATTATTAACAGATGTTGGTCAGAAACGAACAAATAACCAAGACTATGTCAACCACTATGTCAATAGAGCTGGACGTACAATGATTATTTTAGCTGATGGGATGGGAGGTCATCGCGCAGGGAATATCGCTAGTGAAATGGCGGTAACAGACCTAGGTATAGCTTGGGTTGATACCCAAATCGATACAGTCAATGAAGTGCGTGAATGGTTCGCCAATTACCTAGAAATTGAAAATCAAAAGATTCATCAACTTGGACAAGATGATGCCTATAAAGGAATGGGAACAACTCTCGAGGCTGTTGCCATTATTGGCAATCAGGCTATCTATGCCCACATTGGTGATTCTCGTATCAGTTTGATTCGTGGAGAAGAATACCACCAGTTAACTAGCGATCATTCCTTGGTCAATGAATTGCTCAAGGCAGGTCAATTGACGCCAGAAGAAGCAGCTAGCCATCCACAGAAAAATATTATTACCCAGTCAATCGGTCAAAAAGATGAAGTTCAACCTGATTTTGGAATGATTACTCTTGAGCTAGGTGACTATCTCTTGCTCAATAGTGATGGTTTGACCAATATGATTTCAGGAAGTGAGATTTGTGATATTGTAACCAGTGATATTCCTTTGGCAGATAAAACAGCGACGCTTGTGCGTTTTGCTAACAATGCAGGAGGTTTAGACAACATTACGGTTGCCCTTGTTTCTATGAACGAGGAGGATGCAGAATGATCCAAATCGGCAAGATTTTTGCCGGACGCTATCGGATTGTGAAACAGATTGGTCGAGGAGGCATGGCAGATGTCTATTTGGCCAAGGATTTAATTCTAGACGGAGAAGAAGTGGCAGTGAAGGTCCTGAGGACCAACTACCAGACGGATCCGATAGCTGTAGCTCGTTTTCAGCGTGAAGCGAGAGCTATGGCAGATCTAGACCATCCTCATATCGTTCGGATAACAGATATTGGTGAGGAAGACGGTCAACAGTATCTTGCAATGGAGTATGTTGCTGGACTAGACCTCAAACGCTATATCAAGGAACACTATCCTCTTTCTAATGAAGAAGCAGTCCGTATCATGGGGCAAATCCTCCTAGCCATGCGTTTGGCCCATACTCGAGGAATTGTTCACAGGGACTTGAAACCTCAAAATATCCTTTTGACACCAGATGGGACTGCCAAGGTTACAGACTTTTGTATCGCAGTAGCCTTTGCTTAGACGAGTTTGACTCAGACCAACTCTATGCTGGGTTCGGTTCATTACTTGTCACCAGAGCAGGCGCGTGGTTCTAAGGCTACTGTACAGAGTGATATCTATGCCATGGGGATTATTTTCTATGAGATGCTGACAGGCCATATCCCTTATGACGGGGATAGCGCGGTGACCATCGCCCTCCAGCATTTCCAGAAACCACTGCCGTCAGTTATAGCTGAAAATCCATCTGTGCCTCAGGCTTTGGAAAATGTTGTTATCAAGGCAACTGCCAAGAAATTGACAGATCGCTACAAATCAGTAGCTGAAATGTATGTGGACTTGTCTAGTAGTTTGTCTTATAATCGTCGAAATGAGCCTAAACTGGTATTTAATGATACTACTAAGGCGGACACCAAGACACTACCAAAGGTATCACAGAGTACCTTGCCCTCGATTCCTACGGTGCAAACACAAAGTCCGAAGCCACAGGCTGCGAAACCTAGTCAGCAGGTTTTGGAAGACAATTACGCGACCAAGCCTGTTAAGAAACGGAAATTTAGAGTTCGTTATATGATTTTGTCGGCCAGCATTGTATTAGTGGCAGCTTCTCTTATTTGGATACTATCCAGAACTCCTGCAACCATTGCCATTCCAGATGTGGCAGGTCAGACAGTTGCGGAGGCCAAGGAAACGCTCAAGAAAGCCAATTTTGAGATTGGCGAGGAGAAATCAGAGGCTAGTGAAAAGGTGGAGGAGGGGCGGATTATCCGTACAGATCCTGGCGCTGGAACTGGTCGAAAAGAAGGAACGAAAATCAATTTGGTTGTCTCATCAGGCAAGCAATCTTTCCAATTGAGTAACTATATCGGCCGTAAATCGACAGATGTTATAGCAGAACTCAAGCAGAAGAAGGTTCCTGAAAATCTCATTAAAATTGAGGAAGAGGAATCAAGTGAGAGCGAAGCAGGAACTGTTCTCAGACAGAGTCCAGCTGCTGGAACAACCTATGATTTGAGCAAGGCCTCAACGATTACCTTAACCGTTGCTAAGAAAGTAACCAGCGTTGCCATGCCAAGTTACACAGGATCTAGTCTTGAATTTACTAAAAACAATCTCGTTCAAATTGTCGGTATTAAAGAAGCCAATATTGAAGTTGTAGAAGTGTCGACAGCTCCTGATGGAACTGCTGAAGGTACAGTCGTCGAACAGAGTCCAAAAGCGGGTGAAAAGGTTGATTTGACTAAGACGCGTGTCAAGATTTCAATCTACAAACCAAAAACACCGCCGTCAACGTCATCATCAGCACCAGTCCAACGTGGAAACCAAGGTTCTACTACAACACCAAGTCAGGGGAACCAACAAGGAAATCAACGAGGGAATGCACCTACTACTCAGTCAAGTAG
>CAJPJN010000031.1:0-12152 GCA_905369855.1 Streptococcus oralis
CATTTGTTGGTGCCTAAGTATCTAACTTCTAGTTTACGAACGTTTACTGTGTAAGATGCTTTTAGTCTAATATAACCATAAGTGTAGGGTGGTACGTTATGGGAGACTGAGTGATTTAAACTAAGTCCAGCTCCAGACTCCGGAGCAGAAAAGCTAACACCTGCACCTACAGTCAGAGTAGCTCCAGCTTTTCCACCATAGGCAGTTGAACTTACAGGACCTGATGTGGTGCTTTTCTTGTAAGAGTGAGAGTATTTAGTTCTATAGTCTGCAACACCAGTTGCATTAGAACGAGTCTGATACGTAGATTTAGACTCTAAATAGGCGTCTCTAAGTTCAGTTGTATAAAATGACAATAACTCTCCTGTGTTGATATCTTTTACAATACGATTAGATACAATTTCATAATTTGTACCAGGATAGACATCAGCAAAAACCGTAGATGTTGTGACTAAGAATAATAGACTTGATAGTAGAGAGAAAAACAATAGTTTCAGTTTAATCATAACAAATTTCCTTTCTTCATGAGTAAAAGATTATTTTTTCAATCCTTTGAAAGTTATAATGCAACCCGAAATAATACTGAGAGTTCCTACAGGTCTCCAATATAGTTGCCAAAAGAATAAATTTATTCTTTCTTTCAGTGTCGCATAGGGTTCGGCATAATAGGGGTTAATGTGAAATAATAAAAAACCAAAACATAAAACTATGATTCCAGTTAAGAATAAAATGTCCTTATTTACTTTCCTCATAAAACCTCCTTTTATTTTATTTAAAGCGCTTTCTATTATTAGTATACGTCAAAAAAAGAAAAAAACAAGTCTATTTATTTATTTTTTTATATGGTATAATAGAATAGTTGGAGAGTTTTTATATAGCTTTAAAAGGCTGATATGAATACTTTGTATAATCTAATGATTCTTCAAAAAATTTCTTATTCAAACAAGAGCAAAGAGAAGGTGGGCTGCATATCAGAAGTTAGATGTATTTCTGTCTAACTTTTGAGGTGTAGTTCATTTTAAAACCACGAATCCTATGTGACTCGTGGTTCTTTTCTTATAAACTGGTTGAGTGTTTTGGTTGTACTTTTTGCTCAGGGTCGATGTAGTTGATGGCGTTGTTAACAGCGGTTGGTGCTTCTCCGAGACCTGTCGCAATCAAGTCTATCTTTCCGTCATAGTAGCAGCAATCACCGATAGCATAGATGCCTGATTGGCTGGATTCCTGTTTGCTGTTGACGATAATCTTGTGGCGGTTGAGGTCAAGGCCCCAGTTTTTAAGGTTACCGACAGAAGATTTGAAACCATAGTTTACAAAGAGGTGATCTAAGTCAATCGTTTCTGTTTCATCAGATTTAACTTTTGTGATTTCAAGTTTATCAAGCGTTTTTCCATCTCCAAGGAGTTGGCTAGGGACGAATGGTGTCTTGATGGTTACAGATGATTCTTGCAAGGCTTGGACACTATGTTCCAAGGCACGAAAATTATCTCTGCGGTGGACAAGGGTAGTTGGTGCAATTTTCTCAAAAGCCAGAGCCCAATCCACAGCTGAGTCTCCCCCACCAAGAATCGTCACTTTCTTACCAGCATATTGCTGAATGTTGGAAACGTGGTAGTGGATATTTTCATAGCCCTCAACGCCTTCTAGTTCCAGCGGACGTGGTTTAAAGGCACCGCCACCCATAGCGATGATAACTGTTTTAGACAGGTGACTTCCTTTAGAAGTTGTAATTACAAAGCCTTCTTCTTGTTTTTCAATCTCAAGAACCGTTTCATTGAGATGAATAGGGGTATCAAAGCCGTTTAACTGTTCAATCAAGCGGTTGGTCAACTCTTCTCCAGTTAGGTTTGGGAAACCTGGTACGTCTAGGATTTCCTTTTCAGGGTAGAGAATAGCAGGTTGTCCACCTAGTTGGGGAAGAGAGTCGATGATTTGGACCTTGGCTTGGCGTAGGTGGGCATAGAAGGCTGCAAAAAGCCCGACAGGACCACCACCTACAATGGTAATATCATAGAGTTGAGACATGGTTTCTCCTTTGTTTTTTCTAGTCAGTTTATTTTATCATATTTTTCCTTAATTTAAAATGAAGTAGGATAGGGAAAAAAATGTCAGAAAAATGGTATAATAGAAAGGAACGTGTTTGGACAGAGAGGAGACAGCAGATGAACTTTCAACAATTATCCAACCTGCAATATTGGACTAGCTTGTTTTCTAGTCCTTGGAGTATTGCCATCAATCTGTTTGATATTTTGATTGTGGCCTATATTTTATATCGTTTTACAAAAGCGATAGCTGGCACCAAGATTATGATTTTGGTGCGGGGGGTCTTGATCTTTGTATTAGCCCAGGTTGTGGCCAATATCCTTGGTTTAACAACGATTTCTTGGTTGATTAATCAGATTATCACCTATGGGGTCATTGCTGCGGTTGTTATCTTCTCTCCAGAGATTCGAACTGGTTTGGAACGTTTGGGAAGGGCGACAGATTTCTTTTCTACTACTCAAATTAGTGCAGAAGAGCAAATGATTCGTGCCTTTGTCAAGTCGGTTGAATATATGAGTCCTCGTAAGATTGGTGCTCTAGTTGCCATCCAACGAGTGCGGACCTTGCAAGAATATATTGCGACAGGGATTCACTTGGATGCCAATATTTCGGCAGAACTCCTTATTAATATCTTTATCCCCAACACTCCCCTACACGATGGTGCTGTGATTATCAGAGAAAATCGGATTGCAGTCACCTCTGCCTATCTGCCCTTGACAGAAAGCACAGGGATTTCCAAGGAATTTGGGACCAGACACCGGGCGGCTATCGGTTTATCAGAAGTATCCGATGCCTTGACCTTCATCGTCTCAGAGGAAACAGGTGGCATTTCTATTACCTATAACGGTGTTTTCAAGCATGATTTGACGATTGAAGAATTTGAAGCAGAGCTACGAACAATTCTTTTGCCAGCTGTTGAGGAAAAAGTCAGTTTCAAGGACCGTTTGCTAGGAGGTTGGAAATATGAGAAAAAATAGTCTATATATCATTTCATCTCTCTTTTTTGCTTGTGTCTTATTCATTTATGCAACGTCGACCAACTTTCAAAATAGTAATACCACAAGGCAGGTCAAATCGGAGACCTACACCAATACGATAGCAAATGTTCCCATCGATATTCACTATGATAATGGCCAGTATTTCATTAGCGGATTTGCATCAGAAGTTTCAGTTGTGTTGACAGGTGCCAATCGTGTGACCTTGGCCAGCGAAATGCAGGAAAGTACTCGTAAGTTTAAGGTTACAGCGGATTTGACGGATGCCAGTGTTGGAACGATTGAAGTTCCCTTGAACATTGAAAATCTTCCAAGTGGATTGACTGCTGTGGCAACGCCTCAAAAGATCACAGTGAAAGTTGGGAAGAAGGTTAAAAGAGATGGGATGCTTGTTGTGCCACAAGTTGACCAAAGCCAGATTGATTCCAAGCTACAAATTGATAGTGTAACCGTGTCAAATGAACGAGTTTCTGTCACAACTGACCAAGAAACATTAGCTAAGATTGACAAAGTTATTGCGCTTTTACCAACCAGCGAACGCATAACAGGTAATTACAGTGGTTCAGTACCTTTGCAGGCAATCGACCGCAATGGTGTTGTCTTACCAGCGGTGATTACTCCATTTGATACAACAATGAAGGTCACTACAAAACCAGTAGCACCAAGTTCAAGCACAAGCAGTTCGTCGGAGACATCTTCGTCAACGAAAGCAACTAGTTCAAAAACGAATTAAAAATAGGAAAAGGATTTTATAAAAATGGGTAAATATTTTGGGACTGATGGAGTCCGTGGAGAAGCTAACGTAGAACTAACGCCAGAATTGGCCTTTAAACTAGGACGTTTTGGAGGCTATGTTCTCAGTCAACATGAAACGGAAGCACCGAAAGTCTTTGTAGGACGTGACACACGTATTTCAGGAGAAATGCTAGAATCGGCCTTGGTGGCAGGTCTTCTTTCAGTTGGTATTCACGTATACAAACTAGGCGTTTTGGCAACACCAGCAGTAGCTTACTTGGTTAAAACTGAGGGAGCCAGTGCAGGTGTCATGATTTCTGCTAGCCACAACCCAGCCCTTGATAATGGAATTAAGTTCTTTGGCGGTGATGGCTTCAAACTAGATGACGAAAAAGAAGCAGAAATTGAAGCCTTGCTGGATGCTTAGGAAGACACTCTTCCTCGTCCAAGTGCAGAAGGATTGGGAACCTTGGTAGATTATCCAGAAGGCTTGCGTAAGTATGAAGGCTACCTTGTTTCAACTGGAACTCCTCTTGATGGAATGAAGGTTGCCTTGGATACAGCTAATGGTGCAGCTTCTACAAGTGCCCGTCAAATCTTTGCAGATCTTGGTGCTCAATTAATTGTTATCGGGGAAACACCAGATGGTCTTAACATCAACCTTAATGTTGGTTCAACCCACCCAGAAGCCCTGCAAGAAGTGGTTAAAGAAAGCGGGTCAGCTATCGGTTTGGCATTTGATGGAGACAGTGACCGTTTGATTGCTGTTGATGAAAATGGTGAGATCGTTGATGGTGACAAGATCATGTACATCATCGGGAAATACCTTTCTGAAAAAGGACAATTGGCTCAAAATACAATTGTGACAACTGTGATGTCTAACCTTGGTTTCCACAAGGCCTTGGATCGAGAAGGTATTAACAAGGCAGTTACAGCAGTTGGCGACCGTTACGTTGTTGAAGAAATGAGAAAATCAGGCTACAACCTTGGTGGTGAACAATCAGGCCACGTTATCTTGATGGATTACAATACAACAGGTGATGGTCAATTATCCGCTGTCCAATTGACCAAAATCATGAAGGAAACAGGTAAGAGCTTGTCAGAGTTGGCAGCAGAAGTAACAATCTATCCACAAAAATTAGTCAACATTCGAGTGGAAAATGCCATGAAGGAAAAGGCTATGGAAGTGCCAGCTATCAAGGATATCATCGAGAAGATGGAAGCTGAAATGGCAGGGAATGGCCGTATCCTTGTTCGCCCAAGTGGAACAGAGCCCCTCTTGCGTGTTATGGCAGAAGCGCCTACAACAGAAGAAGTGGACTACTATGTTGATACCATCGCAGACGTAGTTCGAGCTGAAATCGGGATTGACTAAATCCTAGAAAACTAGATGAAAATAAAAAATTATGGTACAATAGCTTATAATATTGTAGCCAAGGGAGAAAGACATGAATCTTAAACGTGAACAAGAATTTGTTAGTCAGTATCATTTTGATGCGCGTAATTTTGAATGGGAAAATGAAAATGGAGCTCCTGAAACTAAGGTGGATGTGAACTTCCAATTAATTCAACATGACCAAGAAAATCAAGTGACTTCCTTGATTGTTGTCTTGAGTTTTATGATTGTATTTGATAAATTTGTCATCAGTGGAACCATTTCACAGGTGAACCATATCGATGGTCGTATTGTTAACGAACCAAGTGAATTGAACCAAGAAGAAGTGGAAACTTTGGCTCGTCCATGTTTGAACATGCTCAACCGTTTGACTTACGAAGTAACTGAAATTGCATTAGACTTACCAGGAATCAATTTGGAGTTCTAATATGAAACTAGCTGTTATCACAGATTCCTCTGCCTATCTCAGTGCAGAGACCTTGCAAAGAGAAGATTTATTTGTCTTGGATATTCCTGTCAATATTGATGGTGAGGAGTATGTCGAAGGTATCAATCTGACTGCTGAGGAATTTTATCAAAAAATGGCTCAGGCTTCTGAATTGCCTAAGACCAGTCAACCAAGCATTGCCAAGTTAGATGAAATTTTAACTTCACTCAAAGAACAAGGCTATACCCATGCCTTGGGGCTTTTCCTATCTTCTGGAATTTCAGGTTTTTACCAAAATATCCAGTATATGGTGGATGACTATGAGGGTTTAACCATTGCTTTTCCAGACACTTTGATTACAAGTGCTCCTCTGGGTATCATGGTTGAAAGTGTCTTTAACTGGCGAGACCAGGGCGATGATTTTGCCATTATTCAGGATAAACTAGCTATTCAAATTAGTCGTACGTCAGCTTTTATCATGGTGGATGATTTGGATCATTTGGTGAAAGGTGGACGCCTTTCAAATGGGGCTGCGATTTTGGGTAATCTACTAAGCATTAAGCCAATCCTTTATTTTAACGATCAAGGTGTGATTGAAGTTTACGAAAAAGTTCGTACTGAAAAGAAAGCAACCAAGCGTTTAATTGAAATTATCAAGGAAACAACGGCTTCAGGCCAATATCGGGTCATTGTCATTCATGGGAATGCTCCTGAAAAGGCTGAGGAATTGCGTCAGCACTTGGTTGAGTCAGGCTTGAGTTCAGATATTTCACTTGCTACATTTGGTAGTGTCATTGGGACACACCTAGGAGCAGGAAGTATTGCCTTAGGTTATATTCCAGTGATCTAGTTGGCACTTCTAGGCTAGTTAAGATGCCTTGTATCTTAGAAATTGAACACGGACTATCTGCCTCTTGAAAAAAGATGCCTGTCTTGCCTTTCGTGGGAAGTCAGCGCCATTCCCTATTTTTCATGGGCAGCTAAGGTCCTTTGTATCTTAGACAGGAGTAGAGATGAGTATTCGAGTAATTATTGCTGGTTTTAAGGGAAAGATGGGCCAAGCTGCTTGTCAGATGGTCTTGGCTGATCCAGACTTGGACTTGGTAGCAGTTTTGGATCCTTTTGAGTCTGAGTCAGAATGGCAGGGAATTCCTGTTTTCAAGGATAAGGTAGATTTGGTCGGTTTTGAAGCGGATGTCTGGGTAGACTTTACTACACCAGCTGTTGCCTATGAAAATACACGCTTTGCTCTTGAAAATGGCTTTGCTCCAGTAGTTGGAACAACAGGTTTCACAAGTGAAGAAATTGCAGAGCTAAAAGAATTTTCTCGTGAACAAAATTTGGGTGGTTTGATCGCTCCAAATTTCGCCTTGGGTGCTGTTTTACTCATGCAATTTGCGACGCAGGCTGCCAAATATTTCCCAAATGTGGAGATTATCGAGCTCCATCATGACAAGAAAAAGGATGCTCCGAGTGGAACAGCTATTAAAACAGCTGAGTTGATGGCAGAAGTTCGAGAGTCTACCCAGCAAGGTGCGCCTGATGAGGAAGAATTGATTGCAGGTGCCCGTGGTGCTGACTTTGATGGCATGCGCATCCACTCAGTACGTTTGCCAGGCTTAGTAGCCCATCAGGAAGTCATCTTTGGCAATCAGGGAGAAGGATTGACCCTCCGTCATGACTCCTATGATCGCAGCTCCTTCATGACAGGGGTGAATTTGGGAATTAAAGAAGTTGTCAAGCGTCATGAGCTTGTCTATGGATTAGAACACTTATTATGAGATTAACGCAAATGCCTTCTGAATTTCAGAAGGCTTTACCAGTATTAGAAAAAATTAAAGAAGCAGGTTTTGAGGCCTATTTTGTTGGGGGATCTGTTCGAGATGCCCTCCTCAATCGTCCCATCCACGATGTGGATATTGCGACGTCTTCTTATCCAGAAGAGACCAAGCAGATTTTTCCGAGAACAGCCGATATCGGAATCGAGCATGGAACTGTCTTGGTCTTAGATGGGGACGAGGAGTATGAGGTGACTACTTTTCGGACAGAGGATGTCTATGTGGACTATCGCAGACCCAGTGCGGTTTCCTTTGTGCGTTCGCTAGAAGAAGATCTCAAACGCCGTGATTTCACAGTCAATGCCTTTGCTTTGGATGAGACAGGGGAAATCATTGACTTGTTTCATGGTTTAGAAGATTTGGAAAAGCAAGTCTTACGAGCAGTTGGAGTGGCTAGTGAGCGTTTCAACGAAGATGCTTTACGGATTATGCGTGGTTTTCGTTTTCAGGCTAGTCTTGGCTTTGAGCTTGAGTCAGAAACATTTAAAGCTATGAAGACCTTGACGCCACTTTTGGAGAAAATTTCTGTGGAGCGTACCTTCGTTGAGTTTGATAAACTCTTGCTGGCTCCGTTTTGGAGAAGGGGTTTGGCTTCCATGATTGAGAGTCAAGCTTATGATTATCTCCCTGATATGGAATCTAGCCAGGACAAGCTCAATAGACTGTTTGATTTGGAGACTGATTTTATCTTTGAATCCTCTGAACAAGCTTGGTCGGCTCTACTGTCGGCTTTGGAGATTGAAAATGCGCAGCCCTTTTTGAAAGCTTGGAAGACCTCACGTCAGTTTGCTAAGCAAGTTCAGGATTTGCTGACTATTTTGGCCTTGCGTGAAAAGGGAGAATTGAGCAAGCGAGATTGTTATCGCTTTGACTTGGATTTACTTTTACAGGCTGAAAATCTTCGTCAGGCTCAGGGAAAACCAGTCAACCCACAAGCCATCACAGAAACCTACCAGAGTCTGACCATTCATGACAAGAAAGAAATTCAGATTAATGGTGGCATTTTGATTAAGGAATATGGTTATCAGCCGGGCCCAGACTTGGGAGAGATTTTAACAGAGATTGAATATGCCATTGTCGATGGAGAATTGGAAAATGACCGTCAAGCCATCCATGCTTATCTAAGGGAGAAAAAATGAGTGATTTTATCGTTGAAAAACTAAGTAAATCCGTCGGTGACAAGACCGTTTTTAAGGATATTTCCTTTATCATCCATGACCTAGACAGAATTGGTTTGATTGGTGTCAATGGAACGGGCAAGACTACCCTTTTGGATGTCCTTTCTGGTGTTTCTGGCTTTGATGGGGATGTCAGTCCTTTTTCAGCTAAGAATGATTACCAGATTGGTTACTTGACTCAAGATCCTGATTTTGATGATAGCAAGACGGTCTTGGATACGGTCCTCTCCAGCGACCTCAAGGAAATCCAGCTCATTCGTGAGTATGAACTCCTCATGCTTAACTACAGTGAGGACAAGCAGGCTCGTTTGGAACGGGTCATGGCTGAAATGGACTCTCTCCAAGCTTGGGAAATCGAGAGTCAGATCAAGACCGTTCTTAGCAAATTGGGTATTCGGGACTTATCGACTCCTGTTGGGGAATTGTCAGGTGGTCTAAGAAGACGGGTTCAGTTGGCGCAAGTCTTACTTGGCAACCATGACCTCTTGCTTTTGGACGAGCCTACTAACCATCTAGACATTGCAACCATCGAGTGGCTGACCCTCTTTTTGAAAAATTCTAAGAAAACCGTCCTTTTTATCACCCATGATCGTTATTTCCTAGACGCTTTATCAACACGTATTTTCGAGTTGGACCGAGCAGGATTGACAGAGTATCAGGGGAATTATCAGGACTATGTTCGCCTTAAGGCGGAACAGGACGAGCGTGATGCGGCTCTTCTCCACACAAAAGAACAACTCTACAAGCAAGAATTGGCTTGGATGCGCAGACAACCGCAGGCGCGTGCAACCAAGCAGCAGGCTCGTATCAATCGTTTCCACGACTTGAAGAAAGAAGTCTCAGGTGGCGTTGCTGAAACAGATTTGACCATGAGCTTTGAAACCAGTCGGATTGGGAAGAAAGTCATCGAGTTTCAGGATGTTTCCTTTGCCTATGAAAACAAGCCCATTTTGCAAGATTTTAATCTCTTGGTGCAGGCCAAAGATCGTATTGGAATTGTTGGGGACAACGGTGTTGGGAAATCAACTCTCCTTAACTTGATTGCAGGAAGTCTTGAGCCAACTCAAGGACAAGTTGTGATTGGGGAAACTGTTCGCATCGCCTATTTCTCTCAGCAAATTGAGGGCTTGGATGAAAGCAAGCGAGTGATCAATTACCTGCAGGAAGTGGCAGAGGAGGTCAAGACCAGTGGTGGTTCTACGACTTCGATTGCAGAGTTGCTGGAGCAGTTCCTTTTCCCACGTTCGACGCATGGAACCTTGATTGAGAAATTGTCTGGGGGAGAGAAAAAACGTCTTTATCTCCTCAAATTGCTCTTGGAAAAACCAAATGTTCTTCTCTTGGACGAGCCAACCAATGATCTGGATATTGCAACCTTGACAGTTTTGGAGAATTTCTTGCAAGGATTTGCGGGTCCTGTATTGACAGTTAGCCATGACCGCTATTTCTTGGATAAGGTAGCGACTAAGATTCTCGCTTTTGAAGATGGCAAGATTCGTCCTTTCTTTGGTCATTACACGGACTATCTTGATGAAAAAGCCTTTGAAGCAGATATGGCCAATCAAGTGCAAAAGTCCGAAAAGGAGAAAGTCGTCAAAGTCAGAGAAGACAAGAAACGCATGACCTACCAAGAAAAGCAGGAGTGGGCAAGTATTGAAGGTGATATTGAAGCCTTGGAAAATCGTATCGCTGCTATTGAAGAGGAGATGCAGGCCAACGGCTCTGACTTTGGTAAGCTGGCTACTCTCCAAAAAGAACTGGATGAGAAAAACGAAGCACTCCTTGAAAAATACGAACGTTATGAGTATCTAAGTGACTTTGATAGCTAGAAGAATAGAAAAATCCCGTCTCATGACAGGATTTTTCTATTCTTTTTTGGTTTCTTGATGAAAGATATTTTGCCAAGTTTCGTGGCGACGCCAGATACTGGTATGGATGATACCATCTAACTCATAGCTGATGAGTTTTGTTTTCTGACTGATAGAAGTAATTTGTATATCCTTGATAGCAGCATTCAAGTCTTTTTCGGCTTTATAAGCCTCTTTATCCATCTGCTCTCCATTTTGGCGAATATAGACAAAATCATCAGCCAAGAGTTCTTCTAGTTGATTTCCTTGGTCAATCAATTGCTCACGCATAAGCAATTTTTTATAGACATTGTCTAAAATCTCATCCTCAGGGATAGGTGCTGGCTCGATATGGACATCGGTGTCAAAGACGCCAAAACGCTCCTCCAGCATAGACTCGACTTGATCCGCGATTTCATGACTCTCAAAAACAGATAAGTCAGGATTCATTTCTAGCGTAATATCAAGGTAAATGTTGCTACCGTAGGTGCGACCTCTTTGAGATTTAACCTTGCTAATTTTGGGAATTTCCATAATGGCCTTTTGATAGTCCTCAAGCAGACGGTCGTCAAAGCCATCTGAAAGACTGAAGGAAGACTCGATAAAGATATCATAGGCAGTTTTCAAGATAAAGAAAGTGATGATGATAGCGACCAGTTTATCCACAATGGGATAATTGAAACTGCTAGCCAGGATGGCAATGCTAGTACCAAGTGAGGTAACAGCATCAGAAAGATTGTCCTTGGCGGCAGCCTTCAGTGCCTTGGAGTTGGATTTCTTACTGAGGCGAGTATTGTAGAGATAGACCACAAACATAATCGCTGCAGAAATGATTCCTAGAGTTGCACCCAGAGGATCAATGATCGTTTCTTCACGACTGAGAATTTTTTGAATGGTATCCCTCAGCACATCAAAGCCAACATAAAACATGATGATGGAAGTGATTAAGCTAGCCAAATCCTCAATCTTCCAGTGGCCAAAACGGTGGTCACGGTCGGCAGGCTGGCGCGCCATTCGAATCCCAATCAAGAGGGCAACATTTCCAATGATGTCCGACACGTTGTTAAAACCATCGGCCACCAAACTGGATGAATGAAGAAGATGACCAGTTGCCAATTTGGCTGCAGACAAGAGCAGGTAGGTAGAAATACTGATAATGGCTCCACGCTCAGCTAACTTGAGATTTGAGATAGATTGCTTCATTCAACTTCCTTTCTAGGCACATAGCATTCTACTATTATACTGGTTTTCAAGGGAAAATTCAAATAGGATGGATAACAGTAAGAAAATACAAAACAGAAAATGCTTTTTTTTTTTAGGAAATATGATAGACTGATATCTGGAAGTTTATGCTTTTTTATACAAAAATATTAGCAGATACCAAAGGAGATTATATGAAAACATTGATTGTTATTCCTGCTCTAAATCCTCCACTTGATTTAATTAAATACATAGAAAAATTAAGACTATCTGGGTTAGAAAATATTTTAATTGTGGATGATGGGAGTAGGCCTGAATTTAAAAACATTTTTGAAAACCTAAGAGATGAACAGGGATGTCAAATATTAACTCATGCAAAAAATTTAGGAAAAGGACGTGCCTTAAAAAATGCCTTTAACTATTTTATGACAATGCCAAATGTAGAAGAATATAACGGGATTGTCACTGCTGATTCGGATGGACAACATAGGGT
>CAJPJN010000032.1:0-11976 GCA_905369855.1 Streptococcus oralis
TCCACCAACCCTATTTTAGTGTATACAAAAAGGCCAACATCCATTATATTAAAAGCGCTGAAACCTAAAACAAAAGGATGATGACCATATGAACAATATACTAGAAGCTACACTACAAATCAAAGATAAAAACATTATTTGGGATAATAAAGTTCAAGAGAAGATATTTAAAAAGAGAAAATCTTTATTTTATGCAGCTACTTATACGCATAAACCAGAATTTTGTACCGTTTGTGGGTGTGTTAGCCGAAATAATAATATCGTTAAAAACGGCACGAAAACATCTCGTATCACTCTCTGTTCTGTTTCAGGCCTAGCGGCCTACTTAAATCTACGCAAGCAGAGATTTCTCTGTAGAGAATGCGGCTCTTCATTTACCGCAGACACTAGTCGAATCGTAGAAAAACACTGTCATATCTCTAAACGCTTAAAAAACGAAATTAAATCAAAAATAAGTGAAACAGTATCTGAAACCTATATCGCAAAAGAAACAAATGTTTCAGTTCATACGGTAAGACGTATCATAGATGATACAACACGTTTACTAAAGATTAAACCATTACACGATTTACCTGAGCATTTGTGTTTTGATGAATTTAAATCCGTCAAATCTTCCGATAGTAATATGAGCTTCATTATTTGTGATAGCACTACAGACAAGCTGGTCGATGTTGTACGAGATAGAAAATCTTACAGCTTGAAAAAGTATTTTCATCGTTTTGAGCCTAAGACTAGATTAAAGGTAAAAACTATCTCCATCGACATGTACTTACCGTACATTCAATTAATAAAAGAAATGTTTCCTAACGCTAAAATTATCATTGATCCTTTTCATATCGTACAAGCCTTAAATAGAGAATTAAATCGAACTCGGGTACGTGTCATGAATAAGCATCGCTATAAAGACTCTAAATTATATCGAAAGTTAAAACATTATTGGAAGTTAATTTTAAAGAACTCTAATGAACTTCAGAACTATAAATATAATCGTTATAAGCTTTTTGAAAGCTTCATAACAAGTAAAGGAATCGTAGATTATATCTTAGAAAAAAATCCATCTCTTAAAAATGATTATGAGGTTGTACATTCACTTCGTGAATGTATACAGGATAGAGATTATATAGAATTCAAGGAAACGATTGAAGCAGCTACGCAATTAGACCTATCTCCTGGTTTAAAAAGAGTATTAAAGACTCTTATGACTTACTTGCCATATATTCAAAATACTTGTGAGTATCCAACTAGAACAAATGGCCCTATTGAAGGAATAAACAATAAAATGAAAGTGCTTAAAAGAAATGCCTACGGCTTTAGAAACTATTACCATTTTAGAAATAGGATTATTTTAATAACAAAAATGTTTGGCCCAAAACAAAAAGGAATTAAGCAACAATTAGTTGCTTAATCCCTTCCTAAATTTCTTCATCAACACTATTTGACAAAGAGCCCTTTTTTAGTGCTCAAAATAGCACTCAATTTTAAATGGATTTGGTGTTCAAAAAATATAATCAAATGCAACAAACTAATTTCATTTTTAATAGGCACAATTAATTTTAGAAGATAGTACGAAAAAATATTGACTATTTTCTTTAGAATGTGTAAAATTTAGATAGATTATTTAAAGTGAGGTTTTTTTATCTTGTCTATATTAAAGAAGAAAGTTAATATGTTTAGTGTACTATTGAATGTGGTATTAATAGCTATTATAGCTATTGGAGTGCTATTTTTCTTACCTAAGGAACATAAATCAGAAGTCAAATCGTCAATTAATATCGAAAGTATTGAAAAAGTGAATGAAGTTGTATTTTTGAATGCGGGAATTAATGAAATTATTTCTGAAACAAAAACAACTCAAGTTTTGGGGTTTGATGTGCCGTTCTCTAAAAAAGCAGCATTAGTAATTTTAAATTATAAAGCTAAATTTGGAATTAAAAGTAGTGTAAAGGTTGAACAAATAAGCGAAAAAGAATATAAGGTTATTGTTCCAAAATTGGAAGTAATTGGTGTTGAACTTTCAAAAGATAATCCTTATGATTTATATGATAGTCATGGAGAGTTATTAAGTGGAACTACAGAAGATATTGATACTGGGAAATTGGTCGCTAACCAACTTTCTAGTGATAAACAAGCAGAGTATTTAGATAAATTTAAGAGTGAAATTAAAGAATCTGCAATCAATTATTATAAAACAATATTTTCTTCAATGGATTCTGAAGTAAAAGTAACTATAGAATTTACAGAATAATTTTTGAAATACAAAACCCTGGCCATCTCTGGTCAGGGTTTTGTGTGGTTCTATAATTTTTAGGGTTGATGGAAATTTTCCACCAACCCTATTTTAGTGTATACAAAAAGGCCAACATCCATTATATTAAAAGCGCTGAAACCTAAAACAAAAGGATGATGACCATATGAACAATATACTAGAAGCTACACTACAAATCAAAGATGCACACAATGAAGGTGTTACATTCCATTTCTTAGAGAATATTAAAGAAGTATTGCGTGATGAGAGTGGGAAAGTAACTGGTGTAAAGGTTATTACAATGGAACTTGGTGAATCAGATGAAAGTGGAAGAAGATCAACGCATGAAGTGGCAGGTAGTGAACATATTATTCCATGTGACCTTGTCGTTGCAGCAATTGAACAAAAGTAGACTTTAGTGTTCTAGATGAAAGGTAAAAATTTGACTTTCGGTCAACATCAGAATACAATAGAAATGAACTAATAACAGGGGATGCATATTTAGGTCCTCAATCTATCGCAACCGCAATTAAAGGCGGGTGAGAAGTTGCGACAGAAGTACATGAATCGTTTAAAGAAAACACATAAATAACTTGTGGTGCCTTTCGTTTTTTTACTGGGAAAATTAAGGAACTATAGTTATAAATCCTTAAATATATTAATATATTAACATGCGTATATTTATGGGAAGAAGGTTATGTCATCTATAGTTGTACTTCTGACGATAAGGTTGTTCGTGTACCAAAGGAAATTAAAGGTAAACCTGTTATCGCAATTGGAGAACGTGGTCTTGCGAACTTGAAACATTGTGAGGCAATCGTTTTACCAGATACAGTACGATATATTGGAAAAGGTGCGTTTACGATTGACAATAAGTTAAAGTATGTCCACTTTGGTAAGTCAATAGAAACAGTAGAAGATGATGTTTTCAACTCTGATAGTTCATTAGAATCAGTTGTATTCCCAGAAGGCACAAAGAGTATTGGAACATTAGTATTTTGGGGGACATCATCAATTAAATCTATTACAATTCCAGCAAGTGTAACAGAAATTACAGAATACTTCTATTTTGTGGATAACTGTAACCCAGATGTAGAAATCCATACACCTAAGGGATCAAAGGCAGAAGAAGTAGCTAAAGCAATGCAACTTAAAGTAGTAAATGACTAAAGGGGAATAGTATGAACAAAAAATTACTATCAGGCTTAGGGACTGACCCCAAAAAGTGAGAATTTAATAAAAACACCCTAGGGCTACCGTCTTCGGTATTCAACCGGAGACAGGTAGTCCAATTTTTGTTGGATTCTTTTTTCATTAGGTTCTTCATCAACACTATTTGACAAAGAGCCAAAAGAATCAGGTGATAAACCTGATTCTTTTTTTGTTTGTACATTCTCACCAAGATTACATGATACCGAAGAAACGAGCTGCGATACCTACTGCAAAGAGTGCAAGGATGATTGAGATTGGTGATACTTTTTTCTTAAGCAACCACATGCAAAGGAAAGTAAGGAGAAGTCCCATCAATCCTGGAATCAATGAGTTCAACTGACCTTGGAGAGTTTGTGGTTGAATCTTGTCTAAGCTCAATCCACCAAGTGCTTGACCAAGGATACCTTTCAATTCAGCACCTGATACAGGACCTTCTGGGAAGTTGATGTAGGCACCTTCAGCCAATTGTTTACCTGGAAGGTTAACAGTGAAGTTGATCGATACCCAACGTTGTACAAGAACGGCAAGAATGAACATACCAAGGATAGAAGCACCTTTAGTGATGTCTTTCAAGATACCACCAGACATGTCTTTAGTGATTTCAGAACCAGCCTTGTAACCAAACTCTTGTGTGTACCATAGGAAGGCCATACGGATCGCATTCCATCCGAAGAAGAAGAGAAGTGGACCAACCAAGTTACCAGATGCAGCAAGTGATGCACCAAGAGCTCCAAGGATAGGACGAACTGTAAACCAGAATACTGGGTCACCGATACCAGCAAGAGGTCCCATCATACCGATTTTAACCCCTTGGATAGCAGCGTCGTCGATTTCAATACCGTTCGCACGTTCTTCTTCAAGTGCAAGAGTAACCCCCATGATTGGAGCAGCTACGTATGGGTGAGTGTTGAAGAACTCAAGGTGACGCTCAAGAGCAGCAGCTTGGTCTTCTTTAGTAGTGTACAATTTTTTGATAGCTGGGATCAATGAGTAAGCCCAACCCAAGTTTTGCATACGCTCGTAGTTCCAAGAACCTTGAAGGAATTGTGAACGCCACCAAACTTTTTTACGATCTGATTTTGATAATTGAAGTTTTTCAGTCATGATTGTTCCCCTTTCTAGTAGTCTTCTAGGATATCACCGATTGGGTCGTTAGAAGTCGCAGCTCCGCCGCCACCGTTACCACCTTGTTTTGAAAGGTTAAGGTAGATGAAGGCAAGGGCAACACCGATGACACCAAGGGCAATCAAAGTCAATTGAGAGATAGCTGCAAGAGCAAAACCGATAGCGAAGAATGGCCATACTTCACGAGTTGCCATCATGTTGATAACCATAGCGTAACCAACGGCAACGACCATAGCACCACCGACAGCCATACCACCGTTCAACCAGTCTGGCATCAATTTAAGAGCATCTTGAACGGCAGAAGCTGGGATAGCGATAAGGAAGGCTGCAGGGATAGCAATACGAAGACCTTGAAGAAGAAGTGCGATAAAGTGAGCACGTTCAACAGCTGCAATATTTCCTTCTTTAGCAGCAGCATCTGCAGTGTGAACCAAACCAACTGAGATTGTACGAACAATCATAGTCAAGAAAAGTCCAGCTACGGCAAGAGGGATAGCTGTTGCTGTTGCAACGGCGATACCTTCAGTAGTAAAGTTACCACCTTTAATCAAGATGATTGCTGCAGCAACAGATGCAAGAGCAGCGTCAGGAGCTACGGCAGCTCCGATGTTTGCCCAACCAAGGGCGATCATTTGAAGTGATCCACCAAGCATAACACCTGCTTCGAGGTTACCAGTTGCAAGTCCGATAAGGGTACATGCTACGATTGGTTGATGGAATTGGAATTGGTCGAGGATACCTTCAAGACCTGCAAGGAAGGCAACAACTACAACCAAGATAGCAGAAATAATTGAAATATCTGACATGGTTTTATTCCTTTTCTATTTAATGTTAATAAAGTGAAAAATTTTCTTAGAATTCTTCTATAGTTTGATATTTGTTATTGAACGTTGGCTTTGCTAATCAAGTCAAACAAATCTTTTTTGGTGTCGTTTGGTACTTTACGTACGTCAAATTCAACACCGAGGTCACGCATTTTTTCAAATGTAGCAACGTCTTCTTTGTCCATAGACAAAACGTTGTTGACCATTGTTTTACCTGTTGAGTGAGCCATTGATCCTACGTTAAGGGTCTTGATTGGCACGCCACCTTCGATTGCACGAAGGGCATCTTGAGGTGTTTCAAACAAGATAAGGGCATGTGTTTCTCCAAAGCGTGGGTCTTTTGAAACCTCGATCAACTTTTGAATTGGAACCACATTGGCTCTGACATTATTCGGAGCTGCTTGTTTAATCAATTCTTTACGAAGGTCGTCGCTGGCAACGTTATCTGAAGCAACGATAATACGGTCTGCTTTTGAATCTGGAGTCCAAGCAGTTGCAACCTGACCGTGAAGTAAACGAGTGTCTAGACGGGCAAGATTGATTTTCAGTTTACCATCACCGATAACAGTTCCTTCTGGGATAGCAGATTGGGCAACTGGAGCAGCTGCAGCACTTGCAACTTCTTCAACTGGATTTATCTCTTCTGGAAGAGCTTTGATGCCATCTTTGGCTTCTTTGATAATATTCGCAGCGACTTTTTCCACACCTGCTGTAGCGTCCATGAGGCGCTCTGTGTAGGCTTGAATTAACATCGGTAAGTTAAGTCCTGTGATGATGGCAAACTTACGTTCAGGATTTTCTCCCATCACGCGGCTAGCTTGGTTGAATGGAGATCCACTCCAAAGGTCAGCCAAAACTAGAACCTCATCTTCTGCGTCAAATGCAGCAACAGCGTTATTAAACTTAGCGTATAAATCATCAGGACCTTCATTTGGCATAAAGGTTACAACTTGAACCTTTTCTTGTTCACCAAAGATCATAGATCCTGACTGATGAATACCCGCAGCAAATTCGCCGTGGCTCGCAATAATGATTCCGATACTCATTATTGTCATTCCTCCTTTTTTGTTTTAGTTTTCGTTTAAGAAAACTTTAAGACTGTTTAAGTATAAACCGTTTTCATCTAAAAATCAACTATTTATCATAAAATAATTAAAAATATTACATCTGAAAATATTGATATATTGAGTTTTAGAGAAGTTTTTTTGAATCCTTATTAAAAAATTTAATATAAAAAAGTTGGAAGCGCATTCCAACTTTTAAAATAGGTTTTTTATTAGATTAGTGGGTGAAGTCGAGTACCATACGTCCTTGGATTTGACCTTTTTCCATTTCGCCGAAAATTGCCACAGCATCTTCTACTGGACGTTTTTGAACAACTGGAACTACTAAACCTTCTGCACCGAATTGGAAGGCTTCTTCCAAGTCTTTACGAGTTCCAACAAGAGAACCGATGACTTGGATTCCATCTAGAACGGTTTTGACGATGCTGAGTTCCATCATTTCAGAAGGAAGACCGACAGCGACGACGCGACCACCAGCACGAACGGAGTCAACAGCCTGGTTGAAGGCAACTTTAGATACAGCAGTTACGACAGCTGAATGAGCTCCACCATCAGTTTTTTCCTTGATGAGTCCAGGTACATCTTCAACTTCGAGGCCGTTAATAACAATGTCCGCACCTACTTCTTTTGCAAGGGCAAGTTTGTCATTGTTGATATCAACTGCGATAACATGAGCGTTGAAAACTTTTTTAGCATATTGAACAGCGAGATTACCAAGTCCACCAGCACCATATAGAACAACCCATTGGCCTGGTTCAACTTTTGCTTCTTTAATAGCTTTATAGGTTGTTACACCAGCACATGTGATAGAAGAAGCTTGGGCTGGATCAAGTCCATCAGGAACTTTAACAGCATAGTCTGCAGTTACGATACATTGTTCAGCCATACCACCATCTACTGAGTAGCCAGCATTTTTTACTGTACGGCAAAGGGTTTCACGGCCAGTTGTACAGTATTCGCAAGTGCCACATCCTTCAAAGAACCAAGCAACGCTGACGCGGTCACCGACTTTAAGGCTTTTCACATCTGGGGCAATTTCTTTAACGATACCAACACCTTCGTGACCTAGGACACGTCCTGGTACTTGACCAAAGTCACCGTGGGCAACGTGAAGGTCAGTGTGGCAAACACCACAGTATTCAATTTCTACAAGTGCTTCCCCAGTTTCAAGTGGACGGAGTACTTTTTCTTCAACAGCAACACCAGTGCTTTCTGGATTTACAACAACAGCTTTCATAGCTATCCTCCTTGATATTGACCGAGAACAGGGATAACGGGACTGGATTGATTTTGTGTCAACAGAGTCGAGTATGACGAGCTCTCTTGTATTTATATGTGAAGTATATCACAAAAGAAAGCCTTTTCCAAGGTTTTGGAGGCAAAAAGTAGAACAATCGATTAACTGGTTGATGAGACTGTGAAAAGAGCACAAAGACCAGCTCGCAAGCTGGTCAGAATGGACTATAAGAATAAATCTTGCAGGGTTTTGGCAACCCCATCTTGGTCATTTGTCAGGGAAATTTGCTCATCGGCATAAGGGAGTAGCTCTGGGTTGGCATTTTTCATGGCATAGCCCTTCCCAGCAAAAGCTAGCATTTCGGTATCATTGTGTTCATCTCCAAAGGCAATCAAATCCTTTTTATCACGATTCATTACCTTGAGCAAGTAGTCTAAGGCGAAGGCCTTATTGACACCTTTTGGGGTACACTCAAGGATATTGAGCGGACCTCCCCAGGTATTGATAGACAGTTGATGCTGGTAGAAGGCGTTCATTTCTTTTGCAAGGGCATACTTGTCACTGGCTCTGGTCTGCAACAGGATACAGTTAGGATCCTTGGTTACCAACTCAGGTTGGAATTGATCTTCAGGCTGGAAAGCTTCCACACCAAATAGTTTGGGATTGGCAATTTCTTCATTCGGATTTGTAATGTAGAATTTTTTACGATATTCTCCAGCGATAAAATCGGCTTGAATGTCCTCTGAACGTCGAACCATATCTAGCAGATATTTTTTGTCTACGGTCAAACACTTTTCAAAGTCCCAAACTTGGTCTGGTAAATGAGTGAGGGAGCCGTTGAAATTAATCATAGGAGTGTCTAAGCCTAGCTCACGGTAAAAATCTTTTGACATGCGGTAAGGGCGACCTGTCGTAATAATAACCTGATGGCCTTTTTCAGCAACTTTTTTAATGGTTTCTTTGGTAAAGTCAGAAATCTGACTGTCTGAGTTGAGCAGGGTTCCATCCAGGTCAACTGCAATAATTTTTTTCGTCATATGAACCTTTCTAGTGTCTTTCCAGATAAGATGTCTACTATTATAACAAAAAGCAGAGAGAAAAGCAGATTCCAAACAAAAAATTAAATTCCATCATTTTATTAAATAAATCAAACAAAGATATTGAAAAAGTGAATGATAAATGATATAATTCTATTATTGTTCGTAAAAATTAAAAGGAGATTGATAATGGACAAATTATTTAAACTAAAAGAGAACGGTACAGACGTTCGTACAGAGGTTCTCGCTGGTTTAACAACTTTCTTTGCAATGAGTTATATTCTCTTTGTAAACCCACAAATTCTTTCGCAAACAGGAATGCCTGCTCAGGGTGTATTCCTCGCAACGATTATCGGTGCAGTTGCTGGTACCCTGATGATGGCCTTCTACGCCAACTTGCCATATGCTCAAGCGCCAGGTATGGGACTCAATGCCTTCTTTACCTTTACAGTCGTATTTGGACTTGGTTATTCTTGGCAAGAAGCCCTAGCTATGGTCTTCATCTGTGGGATTATTTCATTGATTATTACCTTGACAAATGTTCGTAAAATGATCATTGAATCGATTCCAAATGCCCTTCGCTCAGCTATTTCAGCTGGTATCGGTGTCTTCCTTGCCTACGTGGGGATTAAGAATGCTGGGCTTTTGAAATTCTCTATCGATCCAGGAAATTATACGGTTGCAGGAGAAGGGGCTGATAAGGCTCAAGCAGCGATTACAGCAAACTCTTCAGCAGTTCCAGGGTTGGTCAGTTTTAATAATCCAGCTGTTTTGGTGGCTCTTGCAGGACTTGCCATTACTATCTTCTTTGTCATTAAAGGGATTAAAGGGGGAATTATCCTCTCTATCTTGACAACAACTGTTCTTGCTATCGCAGTTGGTTTGGTAGATTTGTCTAGTATCGATTTTGCTAATAACCATGTTGGTGCAGCCTTTGAAGACTTGAAGACAGTTTTTGGTGCAGCTCTTGGTTCAGAAGGTTTGGGAGCTTTGATTTCAGATACAGCTCGCTTGCCTGAAACTCTGATGGCTATTCTTGCCTTCTCATTGACAGATATTTTTGACACGATTGGTACCTTGATTGGTACAGGTGAAAAAGTTGGTATCGTAGCGACAAATGGTGAAAATCACCAATCAGCTAAGTTGGATAAGGCTCTTTACTCTGACTTGATTGGTACTTCAATTGGTGCCATCGCAGGTACTTCAAACGTAACGACTTATGTTGAGTCTGCTGCTGGTATCGGTGCAGGTGGACGTACTGGTTTGACAGCCTTGGTCGTGGCAATCTGTTTTGCGATCTCAAGCTTCTTTAGCCCACTTCTAGCGATTGTACCAACAGCCGCTACAGCTCCAATCTTGATTATCGTTGGGATTATGATGTTGGCTAGCTTGAAAAATATCCATTGGGATGATATGTCTGAAGCAGTTCCTGCCTTCTTCACATCTATCTTTATGGGATTCAGCTACTCTATCACTCAAGGGATTGCAGTTGGTTTCTTGACTTACACTTTGACTAAGCTTGTTAAAGGTCAAGCTAAAGATGTTCATGTCATGATTTGGATTTTGGATGCCTTGTTTATCCTTAACTATATCAGCATGGCCCTATAATAGAATTACCCAGGGGGATTTCCCCCTTTTTTTAATACAAAGTCTAGGAGATGAATGATGGAAGAGAAAAGTATGTGGAAAGAATTGTTGAATCGTGCAGGTTGGCTGTTAATTTTTTTGCTGGCTACAATTTTATATCAGATTCCTATAGGGGTTACTGCTATTTTAACTTTAAATGCAGTACCACTGTTACAGTCAGGGCTGATAGTTGCTGGTATTTCAATTGTGGTTTTAGCGCTATTTATTATTGGAGCTCGTAAAACGCAGTTAGCAAGTTTTAATTTTTCTTTTTTTAGAGCTAAGGATTTGGCACGTTTGGGCTTGAGTTATTTAGTCATTATCGGTTCAAATATACTTGGTTCTATCTTGTTACAACTGTCAAATGAGACGACAACAGCTAACCAGTCTCAGATTAACGATATGGTTCAAAATAGTTCTTTGATTTCTAGCTTCTTCTTGCTAGCCTTGCTTGCTCCAATTTGTGAGGAAATCTTGTGCCGTGGGATTGTTCCTAAAAAGATTTTCCGAGGCAAGGAGAATTTGGGATTTGTAGTCGGTACGATTGTGTTTGCTTTATTGCATCAACCAAGTAATTTACCTTCTTTATTGATTTATGGAGGTATGTCGATCGTTCTATCTTGGACGGCTTACAAGACCCAACGTTTGGAAATGTCTATCTTGCTTCACATGATTGTGAATGGGGTTGCTTTCTGTTTGTTGGCTCTTGTGGTGATCATGAGTCGGACATTAGGGATTTCTGTTTAAGAATTTTGACAATTGCTTACTTATTTCTACTGGGAAAAAGATGAATGCAATCGTGTCCATCTTTTTCTTTTTATGGTAAAATAGAGAAATAATATGATGAAAAGCCTTGAGGGAGTGACCGATATGTCAAGTAAAGCCAATCATGCAAAGACAGCTATTTGCGGAATTATCAATGTAACCCCAGACTCCTTTTCGGACGGTGGTCAATTTTTTGCTCTTGAGCAGGCGCTCCAGCAGGCTCGTAAATTGCTAGCAGAAGGAGCCAGTATGCTCGATATCGGCGGAGAATCGACTCGGCCGGGAAGTAGCTATGTTGAGATAGAAGAGGAAATCCAGCGTGTTGTTCCAGTGATTAAAGCGATTCGCAAGGAAAGTGATGTCCTCATCTCCATCGATACTTGGAAAAGTCAGGTGGCAGAGGCTGCTTTGGAAGCTGGTGCCAATCTAGTAAATGACATCACGGGTCTCATGGGAGATGAGAAAATGGCGGATGTGGTTGCTAAAGCTGGAGCGAAAGTAGTCATCATGTTTAATCCAGTCATGGCGCGACCTCAGCACCCTAGCTCGCTCATCTTCCCTCATTTTGGTTTTGGACAAGCTTTTACAGAGGAAGAGTTAGCTGACTTTGAAAAATTGCCAATCGAAGAGTTGATGGAGACTTTCTTTGAACGAGCACTAGCGAGAGCAAATCAAGCTGGGATTGCACAAGAAAATATCCTGTTGGATCCGGGAATCGGCTTTGGTCTGACCAAGAAAGAAAATCTGATTCTTTCACGGGACCTGGATAAACCACATCAGAAAGGTTATGCAATATTTCATGGAGTGTAGCGCAAGCGATTTGTAATCAATATCCTTGAAG
>CAJPJN010000033.1:0-11419 GCA_905369855.1 Streptococcus oralis
GTCGTTACGAGGGAACAGATCTAGCTACTTTGTATGCGGAGCACCGTGAATTGTTTGGCAATCGTCCTGAGCCTGTATTTCCGCTTTTGACTAAGATTCTGGATGCCAACGACTGGCTCAGCGTCCAAGTTCACCCAGACGATGCTTACGGACTCGAGCATGAAGGCGAACTTGGAAAAACAGAATGCTGGTACATCATCGCTGCGGATGAAGGTTCAGAGATTATCTATGGTCACAATGCCAAGTCAAAAGAAGAACTCCGCCAGCAAATCGAGGACAAGAACTGGGATGCTTTGTTGACAAAAGTACCAGTTAAAGCTGGAGATTTCTTCTATGTGCCAAGTGGCACCATGCATGCTATTGGTGCGGGCATCTTGATTCTTGAAACCCAGCAGTCTAGTGACACCACTTACCGTGTCTATGACTTTGACCGTAAGGATGACAAGGGCAACTTGCGTGAACTTCACCTTGAAAAATCCATTGATGTATTGAACATCGGCGAGCCTGCAAATAGCCGTCCTGTAACTATCAAAGCTGATGATTTACGTTCCACTCTCCTTGTTTCCAATGATTTCTTTGCAGTTTACAAGTGGGAAATTACTGGAAAAGTTGACTTTGAAAAGACAGCTGACTATAGCTTGTTTAGCGTCTTGGCTGGTCAAGGTCAGCTTACTGTTGACGGAAAAAACTATCCAATCCAAAAAGGTAGCCACTTTATCCTACCAAGTGATGTTGAAGCTTGGACCCTAGAAGGACAAGATTTGGAATTGATTGTTAGCCATCCATAAAAAAGAAAGGGCCTGAGTTCATTACTCAAGTCCTTTTTAATTACATAAATTGGGCGATAAAGACCACGATGATGATGATTGGAATGATGAAACGAAGAAGGAAGAGCCAGACTTGGAACAGTCCCTGTTTCCATGCTCTTTCATCGAGATGGAGTTCCTCCATGGCAAGAGCTTTTTTAAAGATATAGCCTGTAAAAAGTGAAAGGCAGAGAGCTCCAAATGGCATGAGGAGATTGGAAACCAAGAAGTCCATAGCGTCAAAGAAGGTCTTCCCAAAGATGTGAACATCCGCCATGACACCGTAAGATAGGGCTGAAGGAATTCCAAAGACAAAGGTCAAAATTCCTAAAATGGCACTCCACATGGCACGCTTGCTGTTGTCCTGATTGGTGATATTGCCTACATTGATTTCCAGCATAACGACAGAAGAAGTGACCGTCGCAAAGAGGAAGAGCAAGAGGAAGAGGATGTAGAAAATGGTTCCAAAAGGCATCTTGTCAAAGAGTTGAGGCAAGACGATAAAGAGCAGGCTCGGTCCCCCTTCAGACTGGATATTGAAGGCTGACATGGCTGGGAAAATGGCTAGACCCGCCATGATGGATACCGAGATGTTCATAGCTACAATGGAAATCCCTGACTGGACTAGATTGGTTTTCTTATCCAAGTAAGAAGCATAGGTCAGCATGGCTGTAACTCCTAGTGAGAGGGCAAAGAAAGATTGTCCCAAAGCATAGAGGAGACCAGCACTGGTCAGTTTTGAAAAGTCTGGTTTGAGGAAGTAGAGAACGCCTTCCATGGCATTTGGCAAACTGAGAGAACGACCGATGATGACGACAAAGATGATAAAGAGCAGGGGCATCATGACTTTCGAAGCTCTTTCAATCCCTTTTTGAACCCCACGTGATACAATGAAGATATTCAATAGGATAAAGGCTGCTTGAGCTCCTAGGGCAATGGCTGGATTTGAAATGATTGAAGTAAATAACTGAGCATAATCCCCCGTTCCACCAATTTGGAACAATTTTCCAAACTCAATGCCTAGATAGACTAAAATCCAGCCGCCAATAACACTGTAAAACGATAAAAGGATAAAAAGGGCAAAGGCACCAATCCAACCGATAAAGTTGTACTTACTATTCTTGCCTAGTTTTCCAAAGGTTTTGATTGCTGAGACACCAGCACTTCGGCCGAGGGCGAATTCAGCAAGCAAGAGAGGGAAACCGATTAAAATAGTGGAAACGAGAAAGACCAGTAAAAAGCCTCCTCCACCGTTAGCAGCAGTCATGTAGGGGAATTTCCAAACGGCACCAAGTCCGATGGCTGAACCAGCAGATGCTAGGATAAAGCCCAGTTTAGAACCCCATTGCGATTTTTCAGACATAGTTAAACTCCTAAAATTAGTGTTACAAAAGAAAAAGCTACTGCCCTTGGCAAATAGCCTCATCAGTACTCAAGATGAGCGTTTCTTTTGATTGATAGACTTGACTATCCTATCATGTTTTCTAAGGTCTGTCAAGAAAACCTTTTTCATGTTATGATAAAGTAAAAAAATTTCGCAAAAATGCTTGACTCTGACCTAGGGGGAGGGGTTATACTATCAATGTAATACTCTTCGAAAATCAAATTCAAACCACGTCAGCGTCGCCTTACCGTACTCAAGTACAGCCTGCGGCTAGCTTCCTAGTTTGCTCTTTGATTTTCATTGAGTATAAGGAGGAAATCATGTACCATATAAAAGAAGCTGCCCAGCTTTCGGGCGTCTCTGTCAAGACCCTACACCACTACGACAAGATAGGACTCTTAGTTCCTTTAAAGTCGGAAAACGGCTATCGAACCTACAGTCAAGAGGATTTGGAACGCCTTCAGGTCATTCTTTACTATAAATATCTAGGTTTTTCTTTAGAAAAAATAGCAGAGCTATTAAAGGAAGAAAAGACAGATTTATTGCCTCATTTGACCAGGCAGTTGGACTATTTGACTCGAGAAAGGGAACATCTGGATACCTTGATTTCAACCTTGCAAAAAACCATTCAAGAACAAAAAGGAGAAAGAGAAATGAGCATTCAAGAGAAATTTGCTGGATTTAACTACCAAGACCATCAAAAATACCACCAAGAGGCGGTAGAGAAATATGGACAAGAAGTCATGGACCAAGCGCTGGAGCGCCAGAAAGGTCACGAAGACGAAGCTACGGCTGCCTTCAATCAAGTCTTTCGAGCCTTGTCACAAAATCTTCAAGCTGGTCTACCTGTAACAGCATCCGAAAATCAAGAAGAAGCAGCCAAACTCTTGCAAGCTATTCGTACTTATGGATTTGACTGCTCTATTGAGGTATTCGGTTATATCGGTAAAGGCTACGTCTACAACCCAGAATTTAAGGAAAACATTGACAAATTTGGACCTGGAACAGCCCAGTACACATCAGATGTGATTGCCCACTATGTCCAAACTCAGACAAAATAAAATCGGAGGAGTATTCTTCCGATTTTTACTAAATTCAAGTACTACTTGCTTAATAATTTTTCTACTACATTTAGTTTTCGCATGGTCAAATCTACATTAAAAAGCTTTTCAAGATAGTTGGTATGGAGTTTCTTTTGTTTTGCAGTTCTAGGGAGATAGAGGTAAAGACAATGGTTACCGATACAAATTTCTTCTTCACCGTAATCAATTTTCAATTTTTCTAAAGGGAGACTTTGAATAGATTCTTGATAAAAAATCACGTGTATACGGTCATAAAGATAGTGTTCTCCAAACGGGTTTTCTTGGACAATTTTTTTAAAATCACTTTTGTTCTTGATTACCATTTTTAAGTCAGCACCAATATTTTCATTTATTAGAGTATGAACACGTTCTCGTATTGTTTCTAAATCTAAGTCACTTTCAAGAATGATATTCCCACTTTGAATATAGGTTCGAACTTGTTGAAAACCAGCTTCTGTTAAGATATCTACTAGATAAGACATTTTAGGGATAGCATTTTTTCCATTAGGAGTAACTCCCCTTAACAAGATAATATGTTCCAAAGGACTTCCTTTCTTTTGGGGCTGATTTAGCCATTAAATAATTCAGATTTAGATTGGGTTTGATCCCGCCACCCAACCAGTACAGAGGGCAGAAGTGATGTTAAACCCACCTGTGTGGGCATTGATATCCAGTACCTCGCCAGCAAAGTGGAGTCCAGGTACCAGCTTACTTTCTAGAGTTTTGGGATTGATTTCCTTGAGACTGACGCCCCCTTTGGTAACAAAGGACTTGGCAAGGGACATTTTTCCGGTCACAGGGATTTTGAGGGCCTTAATAGACTGGAGAAGTTGTTCTCGTTCCTTTTCAGTCAACTGTTTGACTTTGTCAGGATAGCCTTGCACAAAAAATTCTGCCAAGCGTTCTGGCAACAAGGTTCTTAAAGCATTTTTCAAGGATTT
Source organism: Streptococcus oralis (assembly GCA_905369855.1). GTDB lineage: Bacteria > Bacillota > Bacilli > Lactobacillales > Streptococcaceae > Streptococcus > Streptococcus oralis_BN. The sequence continues at coordinate 4,214 of CAJPJN010000033.1, forward strand.
TTCCCGATTTTCTTCTAGAAATGTAGCCAAGTCCTTCTCAGAAAGTTGAGGCAAAACATCTAGTGAGAGAACCTCCCCACCCTTGACAAAACTAGACATACGCAGGGCAGCAGGGCCTGACAAACCAAAGTGGGTAAAAAGCAGATCGTGAGTGATGATATGTTTGCCATAACTTAGGATCACATCATCCAATTAAATTCCTTGCAAGGCCTTGTGTGGAAAATCTGTCAACAAGGGACTTTCAGCTGCCTCAAGCTCGGTAATGGTATGCTTAAAATGACGGGCAATCTCGTGACCAAAACCAGTTGAACCAGTTGAAGGATAGGATTTCCCACCAGTTGTGACAATGAGTTTATCACAAGTGAAGGTTTGGTCAGCTGATTTAAGGATAAACTGGTCGTCTATCTTTTTAACCGAAACAATTTCTGTTTGAGTAGCAACTTGACCACCGAGCTCAGTGATTTTCTTTTCCAAGGCTTCGATAATGGTCCGAGATTTGTCACTGGCAGGAAAGACGCGGCCGTGGTCTTCGACCTTATGTTTAACACCATTTTCTGTAAAAAAGTTAATGATATCATGGTTATCAAACTGGGAGAATACACTGTAGAGAAAGCGCCCATTTCCAGGGATTCCAGCTAGTAGGTCATCTAGAGTTCCGTTGTTGGTTACATTGCAACGTCCCCCACCAGTCCCAGCTAATTTTTTTCCAAGTTTCCGATTTTTTTCGATGAGGAGGGTTTTCTGACCATAAAAGCTACTGGAAATCGTAGCCATCATGCCAGCAGGTCCTCCACCGATGACAATAGTATCAAAATGTTTCATAGCTCTATTGTACCACAAAAAAACAAGAGATGAAGTCACCTCTTGTCAAGAATGCAATTAATCAATTTCATATCCCATCAGCAAACCGCCATCTTCTGCATAGAAACTGCAGAGACCAGATGTTGGGAGAATTTTAATATCCGCCTGTGGGAAATTTTCACGTATTCGGTCTGAAAGCTGTTGGCAACATTTCTCGTTATTGCGTTGGGCCATGACAATACGGCCACCAGCATATCCAGCTTTAATGATTTCATCATAGGCAGCTTGAACTGATTTCTTTGAACCTCGTGCTTTTTGTAGCAATTCAAGGGTTCCAGTTTCACTAGCTTCTCCGACCATACGGATATTTAGAAGGCCAACGACCGTACCGATAAGCTTGCTCAAACGGCCGTTCTTCACTAAGTTATCGACTTTGGCTAGGACAAAGAGCAACTTGGTTTTTTCTTGATAGGCAGTGATAGCTTCAACCACTTCTTCAAAAGATAAGCCCTGGTCAATCAAGTCATTTAACTTTTCTACGAGTAAGTCAACTTCCCCACCAGCAGACAAACTATCAATTACATGAATCTTAGTGTCAGGATGTTCTTCCAGATAAATATTCTTGGCTAGTTGAGCACTATTGTGACTGCCAGAGAGAGTACCTGTGATGGTTACTAGGAAAATGTTTTTGGCACCTTCAAATGCTCGCAAATAATCATCTGGGCTTGGACAAGCTGATTTTGAAGCTTCTGCAGTTGCATACATGGTTTCCATCATTTGGTCAATGTCAAGACTGGCATCATCAACAAAGACCTGATCAGCTACTTGAATGGTTAAGGGGACACTTACAAAGGTCGTGTCAATAGCTGGTGCTTCCAGCTGACGATAATCACAACCAGAGTCAGCAATAATCTTCCAAGTCATAGAAATTCTCCATCTTTGTCAGTTATACATTGACAAAGGTTCTGTCTTTTTTTACAATTATATCATGAAAACCCTTGAAACAAAAGCCTCATCCGTCTGTTGTGACAAGTAGAAAGAAAATGTTATGTCTGAACGTAGAATCTCTGAAAAATCTCTTGAAAATCTCAGAAAATCAAACCAAGAATCCAATTTATTAACTAGAGAAGCCATCGAAACAGCCCTCTTGCAACTCTTGGAAAAAAAGGACTTGACCAAGATTAGTATTTCTGAATTGGTCAAACGTGCAGGCGTTTCGCGTGCGGCCTTTTATCGCAATTATGATTCCAAAGAGGAGATTTTAGAGAGCGTCTTTAAACGAACTGTCCACAACATCATGGAACAGTTGCATCATTATGATTTAAAGACAGACCTTTATCTGATCTGGGTTCACCTTTTCCGAGAAGCAAGAAAGGAAGCCAGAGTGATTCAACTGGCCTTGGATTACCATCTGGAAAAAATCTTTGTCCAAGCCATGCAGGAATTTTTGGAAAAATACCATGGAAAATCAAAAGGTGTCAGCTCTTATCTTCATTCCTTCTGGAGCTCGGCCATCGTCTCTGTCCTTCTAAAATGGATCAAGGATGGCATGAAGGTACCTGCTGAAAAGATTGCGGATTTACGGTTACCATTTTTTAAAAAATAGAGAAAAAGGAGAAAAGAGATGACTGAAAAAAGACTGGCCTGGGATGAGTATTTTGCAGCCCAAGCATTACTAATTGCCAATCGTTCCACTTGTAAACGTGCCAAAGTGGGCGCGATTCTGGTAAAAGATAATAAGGTTATTTCCACTGGTTACAATGGTTCAGTGTCAGGGACTGAGCATTGTATTGACCACGAATGTTTGGTCATTGAAGGCCATTGTGTTCGCACCCTTCACGCCGAGGTTAATGCTATCCTTCAAGGTGCAGAACGTGGTGTTCCTAAAGGCTTTACAGCCTATGTGACCCATTTTCCTTGTCTGAACTGTACAAAACAATTGCTGCAGGTCGGATGCAAGCGCGTGGTTTATATCAACCAGTACCGAATGGACGACTACGCCCAATACCTTTATCAAGAAAAAGGAACAGAATTGACCCATTTACCACTTGAGACCGTACAGGTAGCTCTTAAAGAGGCAGATTTAATGTAAAAATTATCAAAAATAAATGGTTTAGAAAGATTTTTAAACCATTTTTTGGTATAATAAGAAGAATAAATTGAAAGAAGGAATTCCAAAAATGGGAAAAATTGAAGTTATTAATCATCCACTGATTCAACACAAATTGTCAATCTTGCGTCGTACAGATACTTCTACAAAAGCTTTTCGTGAGCTAGTAGATGAGATTGCAATGTTGATGGGGTATGAAGTACTTCGTGATCTTCCATTAGAAGATGTGGAGATCGAAACACCAATTACAAAAACAGTTCAAAAACAATTGGCAGGTAAGAAATTGGCCATCGTTCCAATCTTACGTGCAGGTATCGGGATGGTTGATGGGCTCTTGAGCTTGGTTCCAGCTGCTAAAGTTGGTCACATCGGTATGTACCGTGATGAAGAAACACTTCAACCAGTTGAGTACTTGGTGAAATTGCCTGAGGACATTGACCAACGTCAAATTTTTGTAGTAGACCCAATGTTGGCAACAGGTGGCTCAGCGATCTTGGCTGTTGACTCGCTTAAAAAACGTGGCGCATCAAATATCAAATTTGTCTGCCTTGTATCTGCTCCAGAAGGTGTAAAAGCCCTTCAAGAAGCTCATCCAGATGTAGAAATCTTTACAGCAGCCTTGGATGAACGCTTGAACGAACACGGTTATATCGTTCCAGGTCTTGGAGATGCTGGAGACCGCTTGTTCGGTACGAAATAAAATCGAAAAGAAGAATGAATTGGAAAAGAATTTCCAGTCGTGAAAGGAGGTTGAATTTTTGTTTCTGTCTGATGAAAACAGAGCAAAAATTTGACCTTTTTTGACCAAGATATTATAATAGTCTTATCTTCAGTCATTTGACCAACAAAATTAAAACTCAAAAGGAGAATTGAATGATTCCTGTAGTTATTGAACAAACAAGCCGTGGAGAACGTTCCTACGATATTTACTCACGTCTTCTCAAAGACCGCATCATTATGCTGACAGGTCCAGTTGAAGACAATATGGCTAACTCTGTTATTGCCCAGTTGCTTTTCTTGGATGCCCAAGATAGTACAAAAGATATTTACCTTTATGTAAACACACCTGGTGGTTCTGTTTCAGCTGGTTTGGCAATCGTTGATACTATGAACTTTATCAAGGCAGATGTCCAAACCATCGTTATGGGAATGGCTGCATCTATGGGGACAGTCATCGCATCAAGTGGAGCAAAAGGCAAACGTTTCATGCTTCCAAATGCAGAGTACATGATTCACCAACCAATGGGTGGTACAGGTGGTGGTACCCAACAAACCGATATGGCTATCGCTGCAGAACATTTGCTTAAAACTCGTCATACCTAGGAAAAAATCTTGGCTGAAAATTCAGGTCAGTCAATCGAAAGAGTCCATGCAGATGCAGAACGCGATAACTGGATGAGTTCTCAAGAAACACTTGAATATGGCTTTATTGATGAAATCATGGCCAACAATTCATTGAATTAATGATGATAGAAGGCAAACTCGACTGGGTTTGCTTTTTTTGGTATAATAGGGAGAGATTTCTTAGAAAGAGGATTTATCATGTTTGAAAAAGTCAATCGATCTGGCTTGATTATCTATCTTTACTATAATCGTGATGCAAAAAAACTGCAGGATTATGGAGATATTACCTATCATTCCAAGAAACATCGTTACTTACAGCTTTATGTTCCAACTCAAGAAGTGGAGCAATTGGTCGGGCACTTGAGCAAGGAAAAATTTATAAAAAAAGTCAGAGTTTGTCATATCCAAGAGCTGGAAACACCCTTTGTGGGCAATCTTTATCGAGAGGAAAACGTTATCATCGAAAAAGTTTAAGAAAAGTGTTGACAATTTTCTGATAATTCGGTATATTCTTAACATGCTATTTATTTAAGAAATAAGGAGACAAAAAAGATGAAGAAAAAATTTGCCCTATCGTTTGTGGCGCTTGCAAGTGTAGCACTTCTTGCAGCCTGTGGAGAAGTGAAGTCCGGAGCGTCAAACGCTGCTGGTAACTCAGTAGATGAGAAGACAATCAAAATCGGATTTAACTTTGAAGAAACTGGTGCCGTAGCAGCCTACGGAACATCTGAACAAAAAGGTGCCCAACTTGCTGTTGATGAAATCAATGCAGCAGGTGGTATCGATGGAAAACAAATCGAAGTAGTTGATAAAGATAACAAGTCTGAAACAGCAGAAGCAGCTTCAGTAACAACTAACCTTGTAACTCAATCTAAAGTATCAGCAATCGTAGGACCTGCGACATCTGGTGCAACTGCAGCTGCGGTAGCGAACGCTACAAAAGCAGGTGTTCCATTGATTTCACCAAGTGCGACTCAAGATGGATTGACTAAAGGTCAAGATTACCTCTTTATCGGAACTTTCCAAGATAGCTTCCAAGGAAAAATTATCTCAAACTATGTTTCTGAAAAATTGCAAGCTAAGAAAGTTGTTCTTTACACTGACAATGCCAGTGACTATGCTAAAGGTATTGCCAAAGCCTTCCGCGAAGCTTACAAGGGTGAAATCGTTGCAGATGAAACTTTCGTAGCAGGTGACACAGACTTCCAAGCAGCTTTGACAAAAATCAAAGATAAAGACTTTGATGCGATCGTATTGCCAGGTTACTATACAGAAGCTGGTAAGATTGTAAACCAAGCTCGTGGTATGGGAATTGACAAACCAATCGTTGGTGGTGATGGATTCAACGGTGAAGAGTTTGTACAACAAGCAACTGCTGAAAAAGCATCAAACATTTACTTTATCTCAGGCTTCTCAACTACTGTAGAAGTTTCAGCTAAAGCAAAAGCTTTCCTTGATGCTTACCGTGCTAAGTACAATGAAGAGCCTTCAACATTTGCAGCCTTGGCTTATGACTCAGTTCACCTTGTAGCAAACGCAGCAAAAGGTGCTAAAAACTCAGGTGAAATCAAGGATAATCTTGCTAAAACAAAAGATTTTGAAGGTGTAACTGGTCAAACAAGCTTCGATGCAGACCACAACACAGTCAAAACTGCTTACATGATGACCATGAACAATGGTAAGGTTGAAGCAGCAGAAGTTGTAAAACCATAATAGAAAAATGTTGAAATAGGGAATGAGCCTCGGACTCACTCCCTGTTTCGATGTTTAATACTCTTCGAAAATCTCTTCAAACCGCGTCAACGTCGCCTTGGATTATATATGTGACTGACTTCGTCAGTCTTATCTACAACCTCAAAGCAGTGCTTTGAGCAACCTGCGGCTAGTTTCCTAGTTTGCTCTTTGATTTTCATTGAGTATAAGAACCTATCAAAAATTGAGGAAAAATCCTCGAAATTATAAATAGAAAGAGTGAATCTTATGCTCCAACAACTAGTAAATGGTTTGATTCTAGGTAGTGTTTATGCGCTGTTAGCCCTAGGATATACCATGGTTTACGGAATTATCAAGCTCATCAACTTCGCCCACGGTGATATTTATATGATGGGAGCCTTTATCGGTTATTTCTTGATTAATTCTTTCCAAATGAATTTCTTTGTAGCGCTTATTGTAGCTATGCTAGCGACAGCCATTCTTGGTGTCGTGATTGAGTTCCTTGCTTACCGACCTTTGCGCCACTCTACTCGTATTGCTGTTTTGATTACGGCTATTGGGGTGTCTTTCCTATTGGAGTATGGCATGGTCTATCTGGTTGGTGCCAATACCCGTGCCTTCCCTCAAGCGATTCAAACAGTTCGCTATGATTTGGGACCAGTTAGCCTAACAAACGTGCAGTTAATGATTTTGGCCATTTCCTTGATTTTGATGATTTTGTTACAAGTCATTGTTCAAAAGACTAAGATGGGGAAAGCCATGCGTGCAGTATCCGTAGATAGCGATGCAGCGCAATTGATGGGGATCAATGTAAACCGTACTATCAGCTTTACCTTTGCTTTAGGTTCTGCTCTTGCGGGTGCGGCTGGTGTTCTGATTGCCCTTTATTATAACTCTCTTGAGCCTTTGATGGGGGTTACTCCAGGTCTCAAATCTTTCGTTGCCGCAGTACTTGGTGGTATTGGAATTATTCCTGGTGCGGCTCTTGGTGGCTTTGTAATTGGTCTATTGGAAACCTTTGCGACAGCCTTTGGGATGTCAGACTTCCGTGATGCCATTGTTTATGGAATCTTGTTGTTGATCTTGATTGTCCGCCCAGCTGGTATCCTTGGTAAAAATGTGAAAGAGAAGGTGTAAACGATGAAAGAAAATTTAAAAGTTAATATTCTATGGTTACTCCTTTTGTTAGCTGGCTACGGCTTGATTAGTGTACTGGTTTCAGTCGGAGTACTCAACCT
>CAJPJN010000034.1:0-11338 GCA_905369855.1 Streptococcus oralis
ATCTTTGTCAGGTGCGTTCCATGTAGACCAAACTTCTGCTCGTTTCGGACTATCAATCCTTGATTCAGTAGTGTATCCATATTTTTGAACACGATCAGCATCTAAGAAATCTGCTTGTATTTCATATGTTCGAGCGCTTATATCTGGTACTGCTTGCACAGCTCCAGGTTTTCCTGGGATTGGTCTATGGATTAGTTCATCTATGTCAACTCCGTTAGCAGCATAAAGCTTCTCATTAGCCTCAACTATTAGTTTATTACGCTCTTCTTGAGTCTTAGCTGCTCCATTCTTATAGGCTAAATCCTCTGCCACAATCCTCTTCATCTCTTCAGGATCTGTTATAGGTTGTTCTGGTTCAGGCGTTATGATTGGTAGGCCTGGCTCAGGGAGTTGATTAGTTGGATCGACGTTGTATTTTTTCTCGATCTCAGCATTTTTCTTGTCCTCTGCGATGGCTTCATCCGTTCCGTTTGCAAGAATGTTTCCCTCGGTCGAAGGTTTTTCGACAGACGCGGGCTCTTCTACTGGCTTTTCAGCAGGTTTCGAAACTTCTTTTCCTGGCTTTGGTTTTGGTTTAGCAATTGGGTCGAGCATACTGTAATCAACCCAGTTATTATTGGGTTTTGGTGTGAGTGTTGGTTGAATAGTTGGTCTCGCGGCAGCATTTGGCTGCGGCGCAACGTTTTCCTCGGCATGCACCAAAGTTGGCACTACAGCACTAAGAGTGACAGCAGAGAAGGTAACAATACCTAGTTTAGTGAGTTTATTCATAATTTTTCCTACTCAGGAATATATAATTGCCTTTTTAGGCTTATAAAATAACAAAATCAACTTCCTTTCAAGACCACAAAAGCAAAATTTTGAGCCAACTCATTATCTAAACATTTAATGTTCTTGATAGAAGCCTTAAATAAACTTTCATCCATTAATTGAACAATACAGCTATCATACTATTACATATCTTAATAATTTTTAAATTTTTTGTTGCCAAAAACTAGCTACCTCCTTTAGAGATAGGGAACTAAGTGTATCGCGTAACGACCGTTTGATAAAACAGTCAAAACAACAATATGAATATTTTAAAAAATGCGAGTTTAACAGTGTTTTTAACCTGTATTAGACTGGTATTTTTTTGTGTATCGTTTAACGGTCGTTAATCGAAACAAATTTACGGCTTCATTCTACCATTTTTCCCTATTTTTAGCAATGATTTTCCGTTTTTTTTTGACGATTGTTCGCCACTTTATTACGTTCTAACACTTTATATAGGGTTGATGTAGAAATTTGTTCAGCTTTTGCAATATTACGTATGCTTATATCTGAATGTAGATATTTGTTAAGTATGCGCTCCTCCTTTTCTTTTGAAATCCGTTTAGCCCCTAATCTAACACCATTTTCCCTAGCTTTTCGAAGTCCTTCTTTTGTGCGAAACCTCAGATTTTCCAACTCATTTTCTGCCACAAAGCCTAAAATGATGCAAAGTAACCTGCCAATAAGAGAACCTGTTTCTAGTTTTTCATGCAAACTGACTAGGTGAATATTAGATTCATTAAATAGTTCAATAAGTTCTAGTAGCTTAAACATAGATCGAGTCAATCTATCTAACTTATAGATAGTGAAAGTAACCTGCTTGCCATCTTTCGAAAAGTCAGAGGCCAGTTTTAAGGCTTTTGTAAGTTCAGGACGAGTGTTATTTGCACCAGATTCCTTTTCTATAAAAAGTTTATCGCAATGTTTGAGAGCTTCGATTTGCACTTTCAATCCTAGGTCTTGCTTATAAGTAGATACACGGGCGTAGCCTATGTTGATAGTCTTTTGAGACATAAAAATCCTCCTGTTATCTTGATACAGAGGGATATTTTACTATGAATTTTAAAATAAGAAAAGACCTCAATTTCATAATCCCTATGAACTACACCCCAAAAGCTAGGTTGTTCTATCTAACTTTTTAGGGTGTACATAGATAGGGAAGGTATAATGATAGGAGTTTTACTTGCTTCTTTGCATTACCAAATAATGACGCGCTCTTCTGGTGAACGCCACATACCATCTCCTTCTTTGACATCATAGGTTGTAAAGAAATCATCGAAGTTTGGTACTTGCACATTGACACGGAGTTTGGCTGGTGCGTGCACATCGACGCTAGCCAAAAGTTTCATAAATTCTGGACGACCTTTCATGCGCCAGATGCGACCGAAGTTGTAGAAGAATTCTTCTGCTGAGAAGTCTGGTTCTCTCTTAGCTGCTTCAAGCGCTGCAGCGATTCCTCCCAAGTCAGCCACGTTTTCTGATACAGTCAATTTACCGTTGATGGTTGCACCATAAGAATCCTGTCCGTCAAATTGGTCAATGACTTTTTGTGTTTTCTCCTTGAAGGCAGCATAGTCGCTCTCTGTCCACCAATCCTTGAGGCTACCATTTTCATCAAAGGAAGCTCCGTTGGTATCAAAGGCGTGGGAAATTTCATGGGCAATAACTGCCCCAATACCACCGTAGTTAGCAGAAGATGACTGATGCAAGTCATAGAAAGGAGCCTGTAAAATAGCCGCTGGGAAAACAATCAGGTTCTTCTGTGGATTGTAGTAGGCATTGACCATATGAGCAGGCATGCCCCACTCCTTGTAGTCTACAGGCTGGTTCCACTTGCTCCAACTGTGCTTGATTTCCACACGCGCAAAGGCTAGAGCATTGTCAAAAAGACTAGCAGTCTCATCCACTACCTTGTCCTTATAGCGTTCTGGCAATTCTTCTGGGTAACCGATATAAGGCTTGATGACATTGAGTTTGACGATGGCCTTGTCACGAGTTTCAGGAGTCAGCCAGTCATTTTTAGCCAAGCGTTCCTTATAGACATCAATCATGGTTGCCACTTTTTTCTCCACATCTGCCTTGGCCTCTGGAGAGAATTTTTCATGGGCATACCAGAGACCCAAGGCTTGTTTGAAAGGACCTTGTGCTAGCTGGTAGGCTGCCTTGACCTTGTCTTTGGCTTCTGGAACTCCTGAAAGCGCACGGCTATAGGCACCTGACAAGACACGGATTTCTTCTGTTAGATAGCTGGTTGAGAGATTAACTACACTTAAAATTAAGTTTGCCTTGAGGAGAGGCCAAGCTTCTTCACTATAGAATTGGTCTGCAGCTTGCCAGAAACGTTCCTCGTCTACGATAACCTTGTCTGGTACTTGTCCAAGAACGGCTTGGAAGAAGTCATCCAAAGGTAGGGCAGGCGCGAATTTTTTGAAATCTTCATAAGAATATGGATGGTAGAGTTTAGCATATTCTGAACTTTCTTCATTAGAAAGCACCACTGCTGCAATTCGGCGATCCAATTCAAGTCTTTTCTCTAACAAGTCTTCAATTTCTTCATCAGAGAAATCATAAGCCTTGAGGAGATTTGCGCTGCTTTCTTTCCAAAGAGTCAAGAGCTCTTCGCGCTGAGGATGGTCTTCTGCATAGTAGGTCGTATCTGGCAGGATTGTGCTTGGAGCACTAGCCCATAGAACATTGATTCTAGCATCCATAAAGTCTGGCGATACACCAAAAGGAAGGAAGTTAGGTTTTCCTGCAAGTTCAAACTCTGCTAGTCTAGCTGTAAAATCCGCAAAAGTCTCCAATTCTTGGAATTCTTTAAGGAGTGGTAAGACAGGTGTGATACCGTCAGCTTCTCTCTTGTCAAAATCACGAACTAGGCGGTGGTATTTGACAAAGTTTGCCAAGATAGCATCCTCAGGCACCTCTTCTCCTGCCAACCACTTGTCTGTTGTCGCCAACATCAAGTCTTCAATTTCCTGGTCTAAATCAACAAAACCTCCCGTTTGAGACTTATCTGCTGGGATTTCAGCTGTCTTCTGCCATTCTCCATTGATGGCATCATAAAAATCATCTTGATAACGTGTCATCTTGTTCTCGCTTTCATTTTTTAAGTTATTGCTAGCTTAACAAAAATTGCTTGGGAATGCAATTAAAAATGAACTTTCCTTTTCCATCATTTTTCAGTTATTATTTTAATTTTTTCAAAAATTAACTTGACTTAATTTTTTTTTTAAGGTATATTAAGAGGCAGGAGGAATACAAGTTTATGATACGTATCGAAAACCTCAGTGTCTCCTACAAAGAAACGTTGGCACTTAAGGATATTTCACTAGTGCTCCAAGGACCAACAATTACCGGTATCATTGGTCCAAACGGTGCTGGGAAATCAACATTATTAAAAGGTATGCTGGGAATTATCCCACATCAAGGTCAGGCATTTCTCGATGACAAGGAAGTTAAAAAATCCTTACACCGAATTGCCTATGTCGAACAAAAAATCAATATCGACTACAACTTTCCCATCAAGGTCAAGGAATGTGTCTCGCTAGGACTATTTCCTTCTATTCCTCTCTTTCGCAGTTTAAATGCTAAACATTGGAAAAAAGTAGAGGAAGCCCTTGAAATCGTCGGCCTAGCTGACTACTCTGAACGTCAAATCAGTCAACTGTCTGGAGGTCAATTCCAGCGGGTCTTGATTGCCAGATGTTTGGTTCAGGAAGCCGATTATATCCTCTTGGATGAACCCTTTGTTGGGATTGACTCTGTCAGTGAGGAAATCATCATGAATACGCTGAGAGATTTGAAAAAAGCTGGTAAGACGGTTCTCATCGTCCACCACGACCTCAGCAAGGTTCCCCACTACTTCGATCAAGTCTTGCTTGTCAATCGAGAAGTGATTGCCTTTGGTCCAACCAAAGAAACCTTTACCGAAGCCAATCTCAAAGAAGCTTACGGTAATCGACTCTTTTTCAATGGAGGTGACCTATGATTGCAGAATTTATCGATGGATTGCAAAAATTCCATTTCCTACAAAATGCCTTGATAACAGCTATTGTCGTCGGGGTCGTAGCTGGAGCTGTGGGATGTTTCATCATTCTACGTGGGATGTCACTCATGGGAGATGCTATTTCACATGCTGTCTTGCCAGGTGTAGCCCTCTCCTTCATCTTAGGCGTTGACTTCTTTATCGGAGCCATTGTCTTTGGATTGCTAGCTGCTATCATCATTACCTACATCAAGGGAAACTCGATTATCAAAAGCGATACCGCCATCGGCATTACCTTTTCTTCTTTCTTAGCCCTCGGTATCATCTTGATTAGTGTCGCTAAAAGTTCAACTGACCTTTTCCATATCCTTTTTGGTAATATCCTAGCCGTCCAAGATACGGATATGTTTATTACTATGGGTGTAGGGGCAGCCATTCTCTTGTTGATCTGGATTTTCTTCAAGCAACTCTTGATAACTTCCTTTGATGAACTCTTGGCCAAAGCCATGGGAATGCCTGTCAATTTCTATCACTACCTCCTCATGATACTCCTGACTCTCGTGTCTGTGACAGCCATGCAAAGTGTCGGAACTATCCTGATTGTAGCCATGCTGATTACCCCAGCTGCAACTGCTTATCTGTATGCTAATAGCCTGAAAAGTATGATTTTCCTTTCCTCAACCTTTGGAGCTACAGCTTCAGTTTTGGGACTCTTTATCGGTTATAGCTTTAACGTTGCGGCAGGTTCTAGTATCGTGCTTACAGCCGCTAGTTTCTTTCTCATTAGCTTCTTTATCGCTCCAAAACAACGATATTTGAAACTGAAAAATAAACATTTGTTAAAATAAGGGGCAAAACCCCAATAAATTGGAGGATCTAATGAAAAAATTAGGTACATTACTCGTTCTCTTTCTTTCCGTCATTGCTCTTGTAGCATGTGCTAGCGGAAAAAAAGATGCAGCTTCTGGTCAAAAACTAAAAGTTGTTGCTACAAACTCAATCATCGCTGATATTACTAAAAATATTGCTGGTGACAAGATTGATCTTCACAGTATCGTTCCGATTGGACAAGACCCACACGAATACGAACCACTCCCTGAAGATGTTAAGAAAACTTCTGAGGCTGACCTCATTTTCTATAACGGTATCAACCTTGAAACAGGTGGCAATGCTTGGTTTAGCAAATTGGTAGAAAATGCTAAGAAAACTGAAAACAAAGACTACTTTGCAGTCAGCGAAGGCGTTGATGTTATCTACCTTGAAGGAAAAAATGAAAAAGGTAAAGAAGACCCACACGCTTGGCTTAACCTTGAAAATGGAATTATCTTTGCTAAAAATATCGCCAAACAATTGAGCGCTAAAGATCCTAACAACAAGGAATTCTATGAAAAAAATCTCAAAGAATATACTGATAAGTTAGACAAACTTGATAAAGAAAGTAAGGATAAATTTAATAACATCCCTGCTGAAAAGAAACTCATTGTAACCAGCGAAGGAGCATTCAAATACTTCTCTAAAGCCTATGGTGTCCCAAGTGCCTACATCTGGGAAATCAATACTGAAGAAGAAGGAACACCTGACCAAATCAAGACCTTGGTTGAAAAACTTCGCCAAACAAAAACTCCTTCCCTCTTTGTAGAATCAAGTGTAGATGACCGTCCAATGAAGACTGTTTCTCAAGACACAAACATCCCAATCTACGCACAAATCTTTACTGACTCTATCGCAGAACAAGGTAAAGAAGGCGACAGCTACTACAACATGATGAAATACAACCTTGACAAGATTGCTGAAGGATTGGCAAAATAATACTCTTCGAAAATCAAATTCAAACCACGTCAGCTTTATCTGCAACCTCAAAGCAGTGCTTTGAGCAACCTGCGGCTAGCTTCCTAGTTTGCTCTTTGATTTTCATTGAGTATAAGCCTTTTAAAAACGTCATTCTCACATGTGAGATGATGTTTTTTCTATACCCACATTTCCAGTCAAATCATTGGAAAATTCTTACCGTTTCAGCTAAAATGGAAGAAAAAAGATTGGAGTATCTTATGGTAACTTTTCTCGGAAATCCTGTGAGCTTTACAGGTAAACAACTACAAGTCGGCGACAAGGCACTTGATTTTTCACTCACTACAACAGACCTTTCTAAAAAATCTCTGGCTGATTTTGATGGCAAGAAAAAAGTCTTGAGTGTCGTGCCTTCTATCGATACAGGTATCTGCTCAACTCAAACGCGTCGCTTTAATGAAGAGCTGGCTGGACTGGACAACACGGTCGTATTGACTGTTTCCATGGACCTACCTTTTGCCCAAAAACGTTGGTGCGGTGCTGAAGGTATTGAAAATGCCATCATGCTCTCAGACTATTTCGACCATTCCTTTGGACGTGATTATGCCCTCTTAATCAATGAGTGGCATCTATTGGCACGCGCAGTCTTTGTCCTCGATACTGACAATACGATTCGCTACGTTGAATACGTGGACAATATCAACTCTGAACCAAACTTCGAAGCCGCAATTGCAGCTGCTAAAGCCCTATAGAAAAAATCCTCTGTCACAAAGAGTTCCCTACTCTTTGAAACGGAGGATTTTTTGTTTACGAGTAAATATAAGTTCAATCAGATAAAAGCAACTACCTTACTCTACAGATTTCAAGGCTTCAAGCATATCAACCTTTCTCAGATGATGATTGACAAAGAAACCAAGCAAGGTCAAAATGATGCTTACTGCTGCCACCGGAATCACATAGACTTCCCAGCCTACCTGCGGATAAAAGAGAATAGTCGCAGGCGAAATCATTTGAATCAAAAATTGGTGTAAATAGAAACCAGATACCAAACCAAGTACGATTCCCACAAGAGACAGTACAATCGTTTCACGGTAAATGTAGAAAGTGACTTCTTTATTATGAAAACCGAGAACCTTGATAGTGGAGAGTTCACGGATTCTCTCAGCCACATTGATATTGGTCAGATTGTAGAGGATAACGATAGCTAATAGAACTGATACAATAACTAAGATGGTCATGGTCTGATTGAGTGAGCTAGCGACAGAGTCAAAGAGTCGGATGGCTGAAGCATTTTGAACTACGCTGGACACCGCAGCTTGATTCATAAGTAAACCTGCCTGCCTTTCGATACTAGGCGCACTAGAATCCTTTAGCGTAACCAGATAAGTGTTGGCTTGGGGCAGCTGCCCGTAAATTTGCTCATAGCTAGCCTGACTCATATAAATAAAGTGACCAACGTAGTTCTCAGCAATGGCAGCGACCTTTAGTTCCTTACCTTCAATTTCTAGAATCTGCCCAACCTTAACGCCTGACAGCTGGGCTAGTTTAGCTGTAATAACGACGCCATCTTTTAATGTCAGTTCCTGCTGATGATGTTGAAGATGGATAAAGGGTGTCAAATCTTCCTTATCTGTCATCATAAGAGTAATAGTTTGAAGACCAGCCTTGCCTTTGAAATTCTTGTCTAGCGTTTTAGAATAGATTTTCTGGTAGGCTTTGATGTCCTGCCCTTTCAATACTTCTTCTAGCTCTGCCTTGTCCTGATTGGTCGCACTAGGATTTTCAGAGACAATCATCTGATACTGTTGGATTTGTTGAAACTGTCTAGACGGAACTCCTGCTACAGAGGATTGGATTCCCAAACCTGCAAAGAGCAGAGCGACTGAACCTGCCACACCAAAGATTGTCATCAACATCCGCTGCTTATAACGAAAGATATTGCGAGCTGTTACCTTATGAGTAAAACTGAGACGGCGCCAGATAAAACCGATGCGCTCCAGTAAGATTTTAGCTCCTTTGACAGGTGGTTTAGGCAGTAAAAGCTGGGCTGCTTCGTCATGCAGTTCCCTCCGAGCCACCAGATAGGCTGGTAACACACTGGCCAACCAACTCAAGATAAGAGCCAGTAAGCTATAGGTCCAATAGAACTGAATCTGGGTTTCTCCCACCACCATGCCTTTTGTAATGACACTTGAAATCACACTGGCTAGTAAATAATGGCCAAGTATACTACCTAGAGCTGTTCCAACAGTCCCAGCTACTAGACCGTAGAGGAGAAATTTAGCTATAATATTCTTACTACGATAGCCCAAGGCCTTAAAAATCCCAGCATGTGTTCGCTCTTCATCCACAAAGCGAGTCATAGTTGTAAAGGTTACCATTGCAGCGACCATATAAAGCACCACGGGAAAGATATTCCCAACAGAACGAATACTTGCTGAAGCGTTATTGTACATGAGATAGCCTTGACCACCTGGCATGGTTTGGCGGTTGTATACATGGTAAGTAGGCTCTGCCAGTTCATCAAGCTCTTTCTGGTGTTGTTCAAGCTTCTCTTTTTCCTTGGATAGATTACTCTCTGTCTGAGCCATTTTTTCTTTTTCTGTAGCCAATTCTTCCTTAGCTTTTGTCAATTGCTCCTTGGCTTGACTCTTTTGAGGCTCAGGCAAAGCGGTCACTTGTTCTTCTTGAGTTTTCAATCGACTTTCAGCCTGTTCTAACTGACTCTTGCCTTTTTGAAGGTTACTTTCAGCTGTTTGGAGTTGCTCTTTTCCATCTTCCAAGCTCTTTTGCCCATTTGCTTTGATACTTGCCAATCTTTTTTGACCATTATCGGCAAGCAAGTTTTGTAAGTCTTCCTGGTGTTGATCTCGTTTGCTTCTATAGTCTGATGAAAAAGCATCCAAATTTTTTAAATCATCATAGCGCACACGCGCAATGCTATAAATATCTGAGTCAAACTGACTGGGTAAAATCACTCCATAGCCAGCCAAGCTTCCATTTCCACTACTAGCCCCTCCCAAGTCTTTTTGAGAAAGCATTTCACCCGAATGGACAAATCCAATAATGGTGAAAGATTGGGATTTTATGACGGTCTTCCCTTCTTCTTTCTTGCTAAAGGTGATAGTCTGCCCAATCTGATAGCGGTCTTTCCAGAAATCTGCCAAGGCAATTTCCTCATCAGCTTCTGGCAGTCGCCCTTCTGCCACTTGAAAAGTTGAAATTCCCTCTGGCTTAGAATAAAGTCGAACCGCTTCTTCACTATTTTCAACGGTTAGGTCTGCCATATAGCCAAACTCAACACTTGCTCCTTGAAGGGTCTTTAGTTTGTCTTGATCCTTTTTATCCAAGCCATAATCAGCTATCACTGCCAGATCCAAGGTATTTGCTTTACGAAGATAATCTTCTGCCGTACGTTCCATGTTGGGGCTAGTCACTTTGAGGCCTACTAGGGCTAAAGACCCCAGCATCATCAAGGTTAAGATGGATAAAAAGCGTCCCTTGGAAGCAGTCACCGACTGGAGCAAGTCTTTTCGGTATGTTTTTTTCATTCTAATACTCCAATGTATCGATAGCCTGTGGATGCTCATTGATTGTTACTCTCATAACAGTGGCATCACGCATGTGAATCACCCGATCTGCTATAGGAGCTAGCGAGCTATTATGAGTTACGATAATCACCGTCGCTCCCTTTTGACGAGACATGTCTTGGAGAATCTTCAAAACCTGCTTGCCTGTCTGATAATCCAAGGCTCCAGTTGGTTCATCACAAAGGAGGATTTTAGGATTTTTGGCTACTGCGCGTGCAATGGAGACTCGCTGTTGCTCCCCTCCAGAAAGCTGGGCTGGAAAGTTATTGAGACGATGAGCCAGACCTACATCTGTCAAGACCTGTTCAGGATTCAAGGCATCTGTCACGATTTCTGAAGCCAACTCCACATTTTCCTTAGCGGTTAGATTGGAAACTAGATTATAAAACTGAAAAACAAAACCGACATCATTTCTACGATAATTGGTCCTCTGGTGGGAACTATAATCTGCAATATTGGCACCATCAATCCAGATTTCCCCCTCATCATTGGTATCCATACCTCCGAGGATATTAAGTACCGTAGACTTACCGGCACCAGAAGCACCTAGGATAATGACCAGTTCCCCCTTTTCAATCTCAAAATTCACATCACGATTGGCCACAATCTCCGTGTCCCCAACCTGATAACGCTTGTAACAGTGTTTCATCTCAATATAAGCCATCATCAACCTCACTTTCTTTAACTACTTCTTAATATCATTATAACGCTTTTTCGAAGAGTTGGATACTAGAATAAAAAGAAAAACCTAGGTATTCCTAGGCTTTCTTTTTACAAATTATTTTCCAAGGTAGTATTCAGAAACTACGTTCAATTTTTCGTCGAATTCGAATACCAATGGTGGGAAGTTAGGGATTTCCACGTCCATGATTTCGTCATCTGACAAACCTTTGATGTGTTTTACAAGGGCACGGATTGAGTTACCGTGAGCTCCTACGAATACGTTTTTACCATCTTTAAGAGCTGGAGCGATTTTATCTTCCCAGAATGGAAGAGCACGTTCCAAAGTCACTTTCAAGTTTTCAGCATCTGGAATAACTGAGTCGTCAAGTGAAGCGTAACGACGGTCAGTGTGTGCTGAGTGCTCATCATCGCGATCCATGTTTGGAGGCAATACATCATATGAACGACGCCAGATATGAACTTGCTCATCACCAAATTG
>CAJPJN010000035.1:0-11196 GCA_905369855.1 Streptococcus oralis
ATGACGCATCATACAGTAATATTTCAGATTTTGATAAGCTGTTAAGTGATTATGAGCTACAGGTGATTCGATCACTGAACCTACTCGAGATAGAGCCTTGGTCCACTCATTTTCCGTTTTGCTGGAGAAGAGGGAAATAGTTCCTTTATCCGCAAACAGTAGTTGCGTAATGATTTTTATCAAGGTGGTTTTCCCAGCTCCATTCTTCCCGATAAGTCCATAAATATCTCCCTCTCTTATCGTTAGATGAAGATCCTGAAGAATAGCTTGTTTGTCAAAGTTTTTGGACAATCCATGAATATCAAGTACTGTTTTCATGATTCTCTCCTTTTGATTTATTTTGTTAACTCTAGTATAAAGTATAGAAATCAAAGAAAGCTCAAGGATTTCTAAAGAGTTTCTAAAGTTTTAGGAATTCTTAAATATCAAAACCCAGTTGACATGAACTGGGCTTCTTAATTATAAAATATATTTCTCAATCGCACGCGCGACACCGTCTTCTTCGTTGCTGGCTGTAACGTCATCAGCTAGGGATTTGACATAATCGCTGGCATTTCCCATAGCAATGCCCAGCCCTGCAAACTGGAGCATTTCGATATCGTTATTAGCATCGCCCATGGCCATGATTTCTGAGGAATCAATCTTCAAAATATCTGCTAGTCGTGAAAGAGCAGTAGCCTTTGTCGTACCAAGTGGCATAGCTTCATAAATGACAGGCTGCGAACGAACTCCACTAAATCGTTGGCAAAGCTCCTCAGCAAAACGATTCTCAAAATCGTCTGTTTGACTCTCAGTTCCTAAAAACATTCCTTGGAACATACGGTACTTACCACTGGTAGCTTCCTCTAGTGAAATTTCAGTCAGGTCTGAAAAGACTAGCTTGGCATCATTTTGAATGATTTCATTAGGCTTACCACCGAGGACAAAATAATGCTCCTCATCAAAAAGAGTCAACTGAACATCACTTTTTTCAGCTAGGTCATAGAGGTATTCGATGTCTGCTGGACTGAGTTCTTGCCAGTCAACTAGTCCCCAGTCACTTGTCTGGTGAGTTGAACAACCGTTGTTAACAATGACATATTCGTTCTGGAGGTCAAGCCCCAGTTTTTGATAGTAGGGGAGGACACCGAAAAGCGGGCGACCAGTACAAAGTACTAATTTAACACCTTTTTCAATAGCTTGGTGAATAGCAGTAATGTGAGCTTGTGGGATTTCCTTGGCTTCATTGAGGAGGGTTCCGTCCATATCCAAGGCTAGTAGTTTAATCATAAGACTTCCTTCTTTATCTTTTGGTATTATTATAGCATATTTTAGAGGAAAGGAGGAGGAATCTTAGGGCTAATCATGGTATAATAAAAGGTAATGAAAAATTCCAACGAGGCAGAGATGAAATTACTTTATACTGATATTCGGACTTCTTTGACTGAAATTCTAACCGGAGAGGCGGAGGAGCTAGTTGCTGTGGGCAAGCGGGTCTTCTACATCGCCCCCAACTCTCTTTCTTTTGAAAAGGAGCGCGCCGTGCTGGAATGCTTGTTCCAGCAGGCTTCTTTTGCGATTACCGTCACGCGCTTTGCGCAAATGGCTCGTTACCTGATTTTGAATGATTTGCCTGCTAAGACCAGTCTAGATGACATCGGTCTTGGGATGGCCTTTTACAAATGCCTTGCTGAACTTGATCCTAAGGACTTACGTGTTTATGGAGCTATCAAGCAGGATCCTCAGTTTATCCAGCAGTTGATTGAGCTTTACCACGAGATGACCAAAGCTCAGATGAGTTTTTTGGACTTGGAGAGTTTGACGGATGAGGACAAGAGGGCCGATTTACTCTTGATTTTTGAGAAGGTAACGGTCTACCTCAATCAAGGGCAGTTGGCTCAGGGAAGTCAGTTGTCCCATTTGATTGAGGCTATTGAGAATGACAAAGTTAGTAGTGATTTTAGACAGATTGCCTTAGTTATTGATGGATTTACCCGTTTTTCTGCCGAGGAAGAGCGAATTGTGGACCTACTTCATGGCAAGGGTGTTGAGGTTGTCATTGGGGTTTATGCTAGTAAGAAAGCTTATACCAGTCCATTCGCTGAAGGCAATCTTTATCAAGCCAGTGTGGAGTTTCTTCATCATCTAGCCTCTAAATACCAAACTCCTGCTCAGGATTATTCTCAAACTCATGAGAAGATGGATAGCTTTGACAAGGCCTCTCGTTTGTTGGAGTCTTCTTATGACTTTTCAGAACTCGCTTTGGATGTCGATGAGAAAGATCGTGAAAACTTACAAATCTGGTCTTGTTTGACGCAAAAAGAAGAGTTGGAGTTGGTGGCCCGTAGCATTCGTCAGAAATTGCATGAGAACTCAGACCTGAGTTATAAGCATTTTCGTATTCTCTTGGGGGATGTAGCTTCTTACCAGTTATCGCTGAAAACCATTTTTGACCAGTATCAGATTCCTTTCTATCTTGGTAGAAGCGAATCCATGGCTCACCATCCCTTGACACAGTTTGTTGAGTCTATTTTGTCTTTGAAACGCTATCGTTTCCGTCAGGAGGATTTGATTAACCTCCTCAAAACAGGTTTGTATACTGACCTTAGTCAGGCTGAGATTGATGCTTTTGAGCAATATATCCGCTATCTTGGTATCAATGGCTTGCCAGCCTTTCAGCAAACCTTTACCAAATCCCACCATGGAAAATTTGATTTAGACCGTTTAAATGCTCTTCGTCTGCGTATTTTAACACCTCTTGAGACTCTTTTTTCTAGCCGAAAACAAAAGGCTGAAAATCTCTTGCAAAAGTGGAACTCTTTTCTAAAAGAAGGAGCTGTGACCAAGCAGCTCCAAGATTTGACAGCCACTATGGAAGCTGTAGAACAGGAAAGACAAGCCGAAGTTTGGAAGGCTTTCTGTCATGTTTTAGAACAATTTGCGACCGTTTTTGATGGTTCACAAGTTAGTCTGGAGGACTTCCTAGCCTTGCTCCACTCTGGGTTGAGCTTGTCTCAGTATCGCACCATTCCAGCGACAGTGGACACTGTTCTGGTGCAGAGTTACGATTTGATTGCGCCTTTGACAGCTGACTTTGTCTACGCCATTGGACTGACTCAGGACAATTTACCAAAAATCGCGCAAAATACCAGTCTTTTAACTGATGAAGAAAGGCAAAACCTAAACCAAGCGACAGAAGAAGGCGTTCAATTGCTGATTGCCAGCAGTGAAAATCTCAAGAAAAATCGCTATACTATGCTTTCCTTGGTCAATTCTGCCCGTAAGCAGTTGGTCTTGTCAGCTCCAAGCCTTTTTAACGAAAGTGAAAGTAAGGAGTCAGCCTATCTTCAAGAGATAGTCCATTTTGGATTTAGTCGAAAAGAGAAGAGGATGAATCACAAAAGGCTGTCTAAGGAAGATATGGGTTCATATCACAGTCTTTTGTCTAGTCTGGTTGCCTATCATCAGCAGGGTGAGATGAGCGATACTGAACAAGATTTGACATTTATTAAGGTTCTGGCGCGTGTCATGGGTAAAAAACTAGACCAGCAAGGTTTGGAAAATCCAGCCCTCCCAACCAGTCCAAGCAGTAAACCTTTAGCAAAGGACACCTTACAGGCTCTCTATCCAGCTGACAAGGAGTTTTACCTGTCTACCTCTGGTTTGACGGAGTTTTATCGCAATGAATACAGTTATTTTCTTCGCTACGTTTTAGGCTTGCAGGAGGAATTGCGCCTGCGTCCAGATGCCCGTAGTCACGGGAATTTCTTACACCGTATTTTTGAACGAGCCTTGCAGTTGCCTGACGAAGATTCTTTTGACCAACGTTTAGAACAAGCTATCCAAGAAACCAGTCAAGAACGCGAATTTGAATCCATTTATCAAGAAAGTTTGGAAGCCCAGTTTACTAAAGAAGTTCTGCTTGATGTGGCGCGGACGACTGGACATATTCTCCGACACAATCCAGCCATCGAAACCATCAAAGAAGAGGCGAACTTCGGGGGTAAAGAGCAGCCCTTTATTCAATTGGATAATGGGCGCAGTGTCTTTGTACGAGGTAAGGTTGACCGGATTGACCGTTTGAAAGCTGATGGAGCGATTGGAGTGGTAGACTACAAATCCAGTCTGACTCAGTTCCAATTTCCTCATTTCTTTAATGGGCTCAATTCCCAGTTGCCAACTTATCTAGCTGCCTTAAAGAGAGAAGGGGAGCAGAACTTTTTCGGCGCTATGTACTTGGAAATGGCTGAGCCCGTCCAATCTCTGATGACCGTTAAAAGTCTGGCAGGTGCAGTAGTAGAAGCCAGCAAATCTATGAAATACCAAGGACTCTTTTTAGAAAAAGAAAGCAGTCATTTGGGCGAATTTTACAACAAAAACAAGGCTAATCAGCTGACAGATGAGGAATTCCAGCTCCTACTGGACTACAATGCCCATCTTTACAAGAAAGCAGCTGAGAAGATTTTAGAAGGCCATTTCGCCATTAACCCTTATACTGAAAATGGTAGAAGCATTGCCCCATACGTCCAGCAACATCAAGCCATCACAGGATTTGAAGCCAATTACCATTTGGGGCAAGCCCGTTTCCTAGAGAAGTTGGACTTGGCTGACGGTAAGCGTCTGGCCGGAGAAAAGCTCAAGCAAGCTTGGTTTGAAAAAATAAGAGAGGAGTTGAATCGATGAAGCACATTCCCTTTTTAACTGAGGAGGAAATTCAAAACCTGCAGGAAGCAGAAGCGCATTCGAGCAAGGAACAGAAGAAAACTGCCGAGCAAATTGAAGCCATCTATACTTCTGGCCAAAATATCCTAGTCTCAGCATCGGCTGGTTCTGGGAAGACTTTTGTCATGGCCGAGCGTATTCTGGACCAGTTAGCGCGTGGTATCGAAATTTCTCAACTCTTTATCTCAACCTTTACCGTCAAGGCTGCGACTGAACTTAAAGAACGTTTAGAGAAAAAAATCAGCAAGCAAATCCAAGAAAGCAGCGATGTCGACCTCAAACAACACTTGGGTCGTCAGTTAGCTGATCTACCCAACGCTGCCATCGGAACCATGGACTCTTTCACACAAAAATTCCTTGGTAAACACGGTTATCTGCTTGATATTGCGCCTAATTTCCGTATTTTACAAAACCAAAGCGAGCAACTTATTCTAAAAAATGAAGTCTTTCATGAGGTATTTGAAGCTCATTACCAAGATAAACATAAAGAAAAGTTTAGTCATTTGCTGAAAAATTTTGCTGGACGTGGAAAAGATGAACGGGGTCTGCGCCAGCAAGTCTACAAAATTTATGACTTCCTCCAATCCACCAGTAATCCTCAAAAGTGGCTGAGTGAATCTTTCCTCAAAGGCTTTGAAAAAGCTGATTTTACCAGTGAAAAAGAAAAACTGACTAAGCATATCAAACAAGCCCTTTGGGATTTGGAAAGCTTTTTCCGTTATCATCTGGATAATGATGCCAAGGAGTTTGCAAAGGCTGCTTATTTAGAAAATGTTCAGTTGATTCTGGATGAAATTGGCTCCTTAAATCAAGAGTCCGATAGTCAGGCTTATCAAACGGTGCTTGCGCGTGTTGTCGCAATTTCGAAAGAGAAAAATGGTCGAGCTCTGACTAATGCCAGCCGTAAGGCTGATTTGAAGCCACTGGCCGATGCCTACAATGAAGAAAGAAAGACCCAGTTTGCTAAACTAGGACAACTAGCAGATCAGATAACCATTCTCGACTATCAAGAACGTTATCATGGAGATACATGGGAACTAGCTAAAACCTTCCAAGCCTTCATGAGTGACTTTGTGGAAGCTTATCGTCAGCGTAAACGTCAGGAAAACGCCTTTGAATTCGCTGATATCAGCCATTACACCATTGAGATTTTAGAGAATTTCCTGCAAGTTCGTGAGGCTTATCATGATCGCTTCCACGAAGTTATGGTCGATGAGTATCAGGATACCAACCATATTCAAGAACGGATGTTGGAATTGCTGTCTAATGGCCACAATCGCTTTATGGTGGGAGATATCAAGCAGTCCATCTATCGTTTCCGTCAGGCAGATCCGCAGATTTTCAATGAGAAATTCCAACGCTATACGCAAAATCCAAATAAGGGCAAGCTCATTCTCCTCAAGGAAAATTTCCGTAGTAGTTCAGAAGTGCTGTCAGCAACCAATGATGTTTTTGAACGTCTCATGGACCAAGAGGTCGGCGAAATCAACTATGATAACATGCACCAGCTTGTTTTTGCCAATACCAAACTGACTCCCAATCCAGACAACAAGGCAGAATTTCTCCTCTACGACAATGACGATACAGGTGAGGAAGAAGAAAGCCCGGCAGGAACGAAACTAACAGGTGAAATGCGCTTAGTTATCAAGGAAATCCTTAAACTCCATAAGGAACAAGGTGTTGCCTTTAAAGAAATCGCCCTTCTGACCTCCAGTCGCAGTCGTAATGACCAGATTCTTCTCGCCCTGTCTAAGTACGGAATTCCTGTCAAAACCGATGGAGAGCAAAACAATTATCTCCAATCCCTAGAAGTGCAAGTCATGCTAGACACCCTTCGCGTCATTCACAATCCCCTGCAAGACTATGCCTTGGTTGCCCTTATGAAGTCTCCTATGTTTGGCTTTGATGAGGACGAGTTAGCACGTTTTTCCCTTCAGAAAGCAGAGGATAAAGTCCACGAAAATCTCTATGAGAAACTAGTAAATGCTCAAAAACAGGTAAGTAGCCAAAAAGTCTTGATTCACTCAGCTCTAGCTGATAAGCTAAATCAATTCATGGATATCTTGGATTCTTGGCGCTTGTATGCCAAAACCCACTCCCTCTATGACTTGATTTGGAAGATTTACAACGACCGTTTTTATTATGACTATGTTGGAGCCTTGCCAAATGGTCCTGCTAGACAGGCCAATCTCTATGCCCTAGCACTGCGTGCTGATCAATTTGAAAAGAGCAATTTCAAAGGTTTGTCGCGTTTTATTGGTATGATTAACCAAGTTTTAGAAGCCCAGCACGATTTATCAAGCGTGGCCGTCGCACCGCCAAAAGATGCAGTGGAACTCATGACCATTCACAAGAGTAAAGGGCTGGAGTTTCCTTACGTCTTTATCCTCAATATGGATCAAGACTTTAACAAGCAAGACAGCATGTCAGAGGTCATTCTCAGCCGTAAAAATGGACTTGGTGTCAAATATATTGCCAAAATGGAGACAGGAGCAGTGGAAGACCACTATCCTAAAACCATCAAACTCTCCATTCCCAGCCTAACTTATACCCAGAATGAAGAAGAACTGAAACTAGCTAGCTATTCAGAGCAGATGCGTTTGCTATATGTTGCCATGACACGGGCTGAGAAAAAGCTCTATCTTGTCGGTAAAGGCTCTCGTGAAAAGCTGGAAGCCAAGGAATATCCAGCAGCTAAAAATGGAAAACTAAACGGCAACACTAGACTTCAAGCAAGGAATTTCCAAGATTGGATGTGGGCTATCAGCAAAGTGTTTGCAAAGAATCATCTCAACTTTAGCTATCGTTTTGTTGGTGAAGATCAGCTGACTAGAGAAGCTATTGGTCAGTTGGAAAACAAAAGTCCTCTCCAAGCTAGCTCCCAAGCAGACAATCGCCAGTCAGAAACCATTAAAGAAGCTCTTGAAATGCTGAAAGAAGTGGAAGTCTATAATACTCTTCACCGCGCAGCCATTGAACTTCCTAGTGTTCAAACCCCGAGTCAAATCAAGAAATTCTACGAACCAGTTATGGATATGGAAGGTGTCGAGATTGCAGGTCAAAGCCAGTCAGTAGACAAGAAAATCAGCTTTGATTTGCCAGATTTTTCAACCAAAGAAAAAGTAACAGGAGCTGAGATTGGTAGTGCTACCCACGAACTCATGCAGAGAATTGACCTCAGTCAGAGACCAACGCTTGCTAGCCTGACAGAAACTCTCAAACAAGTTCAGACTAGTCCAGCTGTAAGAGACAAGATCAATCTTTCTAAAATTCTTGCATTCTTTGACACAGCACTTGGTCAGGAAATTCTCGCTAATACCGGCCATCTCTATCGCGAGCAACCTTTCTCCATGCTCAAACGAGACCAAAAGAGTCAGGAAGACTTCGTTGTCCGTGGTATCCTTGATGGCTATCTCCTTTACGAGGACAGAATTGTTCTGTTCGACTACAAGACAGACCGCTATGATGAGCCAAGTCAACTCATAGACCGTTATCATGGTCAATTAGCCCTATACGAAGAGGCTTTATCACGAGCCTATTCGATTGAAAATATTGAAAAATACTTGATTTTACTAGGTAAAGAAGAGGTTCAAGTTGTAAAAGTATAATCTAGAAAGGAGACCTCATGACACTTCCAGTTAGAAAATCCCTGCACGATGCGGTTTTACAGGCTTCAAAAGCTGATACTTGGGAACAAGCTACCAAGGAATGGAATGAAGTTTCCTTGATTTTTAATGGCATTGGCCGTAGCAATTGTATCTGTGGAAATGCCATTAAGTACGCTTATGAACTCTTTAACAATGTCACAGGACAACGCCTCTTTCCTATCGGCAGTGACTGTGTTCGCCATTTTCATCGTATTAGCCTCGATCAGCAACTAGAAGAGGAAGAAAAACTGCTCAGAAAGGTTGAAAATCTGACCAGAAAAGCCCAGAAAAAGGAAAAAATCAAGGTCAATAAAAGTGACTTTGACGAGCGTCTTCTAAAGTGGCTCTGGGAAAAAGGTGTTTTTAAACCCAATCGTGGCAATCAGTTCTCACCTGAGAAAGACTACCAGCTCTTCCTAGAAGTCTTTCAAGGAGGAAGTTGGACCAAGGCAGAGCCCAAGAAGAAGGCTCGTATGGAAGAAGTCCTTGAAAAGTATGTCAAACCCTTTTTACTTGGAAAACCAGATGACCAACTCTACCTTGTCAAGCTAGGTAAGGAGAAAATTGACTACGAACAAGAACTCCGTATCCAAGCAGAGAAAGAGCGCAAGAAGAGGGATAAAATCGCCAAGCAGTATGCAGACAATCTGGTTCTAGCCATGGGGCCAGCAGAGCGTGCCTACCAAGATTACTTTGGCTTTACAGAAACCCTTACTCAAGAAGAACGAAAATGGGAGAAAATTCTTTTTGGTAAAAATAGAACAGAACGGGCTATCAAGGCCAAACAATACCAAAAAGAGTTGGAAAAAGACCAACGAATTGCCAGTCAGGATCCAATTGAAAGAAAGCAGAAGCAGACCTGGCTCCTCAATTCCTATTTTCGTGAGCTTCCTGAAGAAAAATCTAGATTTGCTCGGCTCTTATTAGAATATCGAAAAAGTGGAGAAGTTCCCTTTTCAACTGAATATCTGTCAGACCATCTGCTCGACTTTTTCTATAAAATGAAAGCTTTTGAGTTTGAAATCGCACCAGAACAAGTCCGAGATTTTCTAAAAGAAAGCCTCCAGGCAGATCATCTCTCCTCAGCACAAGAAAGCTGGATAGAAGGAATTCTCCTAAACTGTCTCAAACCATTTTTAGAACGATTAGTGATATAAGTAACACCTACCGTGGAAATGCCATGGTAGGTGTTCTTTTATGAAAAAAGATAATAGGGAATTGCAAACATTACTACTTGGTATTTTATATATAAAACAAAGTATGAAAACGTAACGCAATTTTAAGACTTTTTGGTAAATTAAGAGTATAATCAAAGTGTAATGCCTTTTTTATAGATAATACACTAATATATAAAAGGCTTTCGTAAGATAAATATAAATTTTATTTCAAGGAGGAATAATGGAAAAGTATTTTGGTGAAAAACAGCAGCGTTTTTCATTTAGAAAATTATCAGTAGGACTTGTATCTGCAACGATTTCAAGTTTATTTTTTATGTCTGTATTAGCTAATTCATCTGTGGATGCTCAAGAAACTACAGGGGTTCACTATAAATATGTGACAGAGTCAGAGCTATCATCAGATGAGAAGATGCAGCTTGTATATGATATTCCGACATACATGGATAATGATGATGAGACTTATTATCTTGTTTATAAATTAAATTCCCGAAATCAACTGGGAGAATTACCTAATACTGGAAACAAGAATGATGTTCAAACCTTGGTTGCTGGTGCTAGCTTAGCTGCTCTGGGGATTTTAATTTTTGCCGTTTCTAAGAAAAAAGTTAAGAATAAAACAGTATTACATTTAGTATTGGTTGCAGGAATAGGAAACGGTGTTCTTGTATCGGCTCATGCTTTAGAAAATAATCTTTTGCTAAATTACAATACTGACTATGAATTGACCTCTGGAGAAAAATTACCTCTTCCTAAAGATATTTCAGGTTACACTTATATTGGATATATCAAAGAGGGAAAAATAACTTCTGAATCTAAAGTAAATAATCAAGAGAAATCAGTATCTAGTCCAACAAATCAACAAAAGGTAGATTATAGTGTTACACCGAATTTTGTAGAAAAGCCATCAACAGTACAAGCTATGCAGGAAGAAAAACCTGTTTCTACTAAATTAACCAATCCAAGAAAAGAAGAGAAACAATCTTCAAATTCTCAATCACAATTAGCAGAACATAAGGATGTACAAGCTGGAGCTTTGATAACAGATAAAGGCACTCCAGAAGTTCAACCTGAATTGCCAAAAGCAGTTGTAACAGATAAAGACAAACCAGCAGTCCAGTCTGCCTTACCAGAAGCTGTTGTAAGTGATAAATCTGAGCCAGTAGTTCAACCAGCGCTACCAGAAGCTGTAGTAAGTGATAAAGGTGAACCAGAGCAAGTAGCTCCACTTCCAGAATATACAGGAGTACAAGCTGGAGCTATAGTAGAACCAGAAAAAGTAACTCCACAACCAGAGTACAAGGGGACTCAGTCTAGTGCCATCGTCGAACCAGAGACCCATGCTTCCTTACCAGAATATACAGGTGAGCAATCAGGAGCTGTTGTAGCCCCTGAGACAGCTGAAAAACCAGAATATACCAGCATCCAGTCTGGAGCAATAGCAGAGCCTGAGAAAGTGGAAGCTCCGAGAGAATATACTGGTATACAAGCTGGAGCTATAGTAGAACCAGAAAAAGTAGAATCGCCAAGAGAATATACAGGAGTGCAAGCTGGAGCTATAGTAGAACCAGAAAAAGTAGAATCGCCAAGAGAATATACAGGAGTGCAAGCTGGAGCTATAGTAGAACCAGAAAAAGTAGAATCGCCAAGAGAATATACAGGAGTGCAAGCTG
>CAJPJN010000036.1:0-11154 GCA_905369855.1 Streptococcus oralis
AATGCAAGACAGCGCGCTGTTTCAGGGAACCATTGATCCCAACAGATGCCAATACCAATCTTAGCATAACGAGTATTCCAGACCTTGAAACCAGTGTTACCAGGCGTGAAATAGAATTTTTCTTGATAGTAATGGTCATCTGGTATGTGGGTCTTTCGATAAACACCCAGCACTTCCCCATCTGCATCAATAACGGCAATAGAGTTATACAAGACATTGCCATCTTTTTCATAGAAACTGATTGGTAAAACGACCTGTAGTTCCTTAGCAATCACCTTAAAATGCTGAATGGCAGTATTTTCTGCTACAGATTGGGCATGCTGGTAGTAGTCATACTGACGTTCCTGACAAAAGTATGGACGTTCAAATAATTCGGGTAAAAGAATAATTTGTGCACCTTGTTCTGCAGCCTGACGTACTAAACGCTCTGCTGTTTGAATATTTGTTGCCACATCCTTAGCGCATTGCATCTGAATGGCTGCAACTTTTACATTTCTCATCTTTTTCTCCTATTCTGGGATTTGTTGGGTGATACAGTGGATATTGCCACCACCTAAGAGAATATCTCTGGCTGGTATTCCGACAACTTTACGGTCTGGAAAACACTTACTGAGGATATCTAAGGCTACTTGGTCGTTTTTATCTTGAAACTGGGGAACAAGGACTGCCTTGTTAGCAATATAGAAATTGACATAGGAAGCAGCAAGCCTTTCACCTGCGTATCGCTCTTCTTCTCCTTCTTCGTAGGAATAACCAGGAAGATCTTCTTCTGTCACAACTTGTCGAACTGCAGGGATAGGCAATTTATGAATGGTGAAGTGACGACCTTTTGCATCTGTTTCCTTTTCTAAAAGCGCTAAATCAGCTGCTGACATGGCATATTGAGGATCATTTTGATCATCTGTCCAAGCCAAGACAAGCTCAGCAGGACCAACAAAGGCTGCAACATTATCAACGTGTTCATTGGTTTCATCCTGATAAATACCATAAGGAAGCCAGATAACTTTTTCAGCTCCAAGGCTGTCTAATAAGGTGTTTTCGATTTCCTCTTTACTGAGATGAGGATTGCGACCAGAACTAAGTAAGCAACTTTCAGTCACGAGAATAGTTCCTTGACCATCGCTATGGATTGCTCCGCCTTCTAGGACAAAAGGTTTGGCATCATAAACAGGCATTTCCAAGGCCTCAGAAAAACGACTGGCTACTTGGTCATCATCTTCATAGTCTTGGTAGAGACCATCCACATCTCCACCCCAAGCATTGAAAGACCAATCCACGGCTAATTTCCGCCCTTTATCATTGATGAGAATGGTTGGACCAGTATCACGCGCCCAGGCATCATTGGTGGGAATGTCTAAATAAATAACGCTATCTCCAAGGTAGTCTTGGGCTTCAGCTAAGTAATCTTGCTCCACCAAAAGATAGACTCTTTCCCCTTCTGCTATGGTTTTGATAATCTGGCTAAATGCTCTTTTAGCAGCTTTACCTTGAAAAGGCCATGATCCTGGTCTTGTTGGCCAGATCATCAAGGTACCATGATGGGGTTCGTACTCTGCTGGCATGCGATAGCCTAATTTTTTGGGACTGTTTATCATGATAATCTCCCTTTAAAGTCTTGATAGCCAAAGGCTTTGACTAAGCTACAGTCTCCCTGTTCGTCCATGAGATAGAGACTTGGCAATCCAATACCATTAAAGGTATTATTTTTAACAAAAGAATAAATGGCCATGTCTTCGAAATAAAGTCTATCTCCAATCTCAACTGGATTTTCAAAGCTATAATCACCAATCACATCGCCCGTCAGACAAGTATTAGAAGAAAGTCTGTAGGTATGGGCTTTTTCCTGTGCCTCAAAGCCATTTCTCAAAGGTGGACGATAGGGCATCTCAAGTACATCAGGCATATGGCAGGTCGCAGAGGCATCTAAAACCAAGATTTCCATGCCGTTTTCAACAATATCCAATACTTCAGTTGCTAGATAACCTGCATTGAGCGCAATGGCTTCACCCGGCTCGATATAGACTTCAAGATTATAAGTTTCTCGGATACGCTTGATCTCAGAAATCAGCAAATCCACATCGTAACCTTCTCTTGTGATGTGGTGTCCGCCCCCCATATTGAGCCATTTGACCTTATGTAAGTACGAACCAAACTGCGCTTCTACTGCTTTCAAAGTTGTCTGTAAATCATCTGCTCCCTGCTCGCAAAGGGTATGAAAATGAAGACCGTCTACCAATTCCAGCAAATCACTCGGTATCTTGTCTGAAGTTACTCCAAAACGGGATCCAGGGGCACAAGGATCATAGAGTGCGTGATCTCCTTGAGTTGAACACTGAGGGTTGAGGCGCAAACCAACACTGACACCAGCCCTACGACAACGCGAACCATGCTTACGCAACTGTCTCTCTGAGTTAAAGACGATATGGTCCGTTATCTCCAGCAATTCCTCTAAATCCGCATCCTTGAAAGCTGGTGCAAAAACATGGACTTCACCAAGAAATTCTTCCCTTGCTAATTTGGCCTCGTAGAGACCACTTGCAGTTGTACCAGATAGGTACTGGCTAATTAAGGGATAGGTTTTATAGAGAGAATACGCCTTCTGGGCAAGCAAAACCTTGCAACCGGTTTCTTCTTGTACATATTGTAGAATTCGGCAGTTGGCTTCTAACTTTGCCAAGTCAATGACGTAAGCTGGAGTTGGTACTTGTTCTAACTTCATCAGTCCACCATTTGTGGATTGTCAACCACAACCCAAGGCAAACCAAACTCATTCAAAGCTTCCATAAATGGATCTGGATCCAACTCCTCAAGGTTATACACTCCAGCTTGTTTCCAAGTACCGTTCATAACCAATTTTGTCCCAATCATGGCTGGAACGCCTGTCGTGTAAGAAATAGCTTGTGAACCAACTTCTGTGTAACATTCCTGATGATCGCAGACATTGTAGATGTAGATGGTCTTTTCAACACCATCCTTGACACCTGTAAAGATACATCCAATATTGGTTTTACCAACTGTACGTGGCCCAAGGCTGGCTGGATCTGGAAGCAAGGCTTTTAAGAATTGGATTGGAACGATTTCTTGGCCGTTAAAGTTAATGGTATCCGTACGAAGGAGACCGACATTTTCCAAACATTTCATGTGCGTCAAGTATGATTGACCAAAAGTCATAAAGAAACGAATGCGTTTGACACCTGGAATGTTTTTGGCCAATGATTCAATTTCTTCATGGTGAAGGAGATACATGTCTTTTTGCCCAACCTGTGGGAAATCGTACTCACGCTTGATAGACATAGCTTCGACTTCAACCCATTTTCCATCTTCCCAGTAAGAACCTGGAGCCGAAACCTCGCGGAGATTGATTTCTGGGTTAAAGTTTGTCGCAAATGGATAACCGTGGTCACCACCATTACAGTCTAAAATGTCGATATAGTGGATTTCATCAAAATAATGTTTAAGGGCATAAGCTGAAAAGACACTGGTCACACCTGGGTCAAAACCAGAACCAAGAAGAGCAGTCAAGCCTGCTTCTTTGAATTTCTCCTGATAAGCCCATTGCCATGAGTAGTCAAAGTAAGCTGTAAAACCAAGTTCCTTACAACGTTTCTCATAAATAGCACGCCATTCAGGGTCTTCTGTGTCCTCAGCCTCATAGTTGGCTGTGTCAATATAGTGGACACCTGTTGCCAAACAAGCATCCATCATAGTCAAGTCTTGGTAAGGCAAAGCTACGTTCAAAACAGCTTCTGGTTTGTAGCTTTCGATCAAGGCAATCACTTCTTCTACCTTGTCAGCATCAAGAGCAGCTGTCTCAATCTTTGTACTTGTTTTACCTTCTAGCTTCGCTTTCAAGTCATCACATTTTGATTTGGTACGGCTAGCGATCATAATTTCTGTAAATGTTTCGCTATCTTGGCAAATCTTTGAAATAGCAACTTGGGCAACGCCCCCACATCCAATAACTAGTAAACGACTCATTTTTTTCCTTCCTCTTCTTCTAAAATGTCCTCAACATACTTGGGCAACATAAAGGCTCCCACGTGTAAGTTTGCAGTGTAGTATTCTGTGAAAAGCTGGCGTTTTTTCCAACCTTCCTTGTCAAAATCTTTGACAGGGTGGTATTTTTTCGAAGCAAATCCAAACAACCAATAGCCAGCTGGACTGGTTGGGATGTGGGCCTGATAGACCCGACTAATTGGAAAGGCTTGATTGACCTTGCGGTGCATGCTTCGGCAAGCTGACTCATCTTCGTCAAAGAAAGGACTCCCATGCTGGTAAATCATGATTCCGTCTTCTTTAAGAGCACGATAACTGTTTCCGTAAAATTCCTTGGTAAAGAGCCCTTCCGTATGTCCAAAGGGATCTGTCGCATCGTTGATAATGATATCGTAATCATCTTCGCAGTTTCGCAAAAAGCGTAGCCCATTTTGATAGTAAATGGTGACACGAGGATCATCTAGCCCTGCAGCAAAGTCTGGAAAATACTCACGACAAACCTCTACCAACATTTCATCAGGTTCTACAATATCGATTTGTTCCAATTCTGGATAGAGTGTTAATACTTGAGCAACACCACCGTCACCACCCCCAATAACCAAGACTTTCTTGGGATTTGGGTGGACAGCCATGGGAACGTGGACCGTCATTTCATTGTAGACAAAATCATCCGCATCTGAGAACAAGACGTGCCCATTTAAAATCAAAATCTTTCCAAAAGCTGGTGTATCCAAGACTTCGATATCCTGCCATTCACTTTTACCAGCGTAGAGTTGCTTGGCTGTTCTCAGGGACAATTTGACATCTGGAGTATGAACTTCAGAAAACCATAAATCCATCTAGTTCTCCTTTCTCTTAATGACGTTGATGTGATTGACCTCAGGATCTTCCGTCCCTTGGAGGGAGCAACCACGTTCCTTGGCAAATTGGATATAGTCTACAATTTCTCGTGTAATGCGTTCTCCAGGAGCCAAGATAGGAATTCCTGGAGGATAGCACATGACAAATTCCCCACAGACTTGTCCAACAGATTCATCCAAGGTCAAACTTTTTCTCTCTGAATAGAAGGCTTCTTGTGGAGACAGCACTAACTCGGGCTGAATATATTCTCCTGCTATCAAGTCCTTCCCATCTCTCGAGTAAAGTCTCTTGATATCCGCCAGAGCACCGACCAAGCGCTCGATGTCTTGGATGCGGTCACCAATCGAAATATAGGCCAAGATATTGCCTATATCACCAAACTCAATCTGAATGTCGTATTCATCGCGCAGGAGGTCATAAACCTCGATACCTGTTAAGCCAATACCCTGAGTGTAAACTGACAGCTTGGTCACATCAAAGTCACATACCGACACACCATCTATTAACTCTTTTGAGTAGGCATAGTAGCCACCAATTGCATTGATTTCACGGCGAGCATACTCAGACAGTTCAATGACCTTCTCAAAAGACTCTTTACCTCGAAGAGCCAAGTTGCGACGCGAAATATCCAAGCTAGCCATCAACAAGTAAGAGGCGGATGTTGACTGGGTAAGATTGATAATCTGACGAACGTACTCGGGATTCATCTGCTCCCCGATTAAAAGAAGCGAACTTTGGGTCAAACTCCCACCAGACTTATGCATGGAAACTGCTGCCATATCAGCCCCTGCATCCATGGCAGAAATTGGAAGTTTATCAGTGAAATGCAAATGCGCTCCGTGGGCCTCATCTACTAAAACCATCATGCCAGCTTCATGAGCCATTTTTGTCAATCCCTTTAGGTCTGAACAGATTCCGTAGTAAGTAGGATTGTTAATCAAAATGGCCTTGGCATCTGGATGGTCCTTTATGGACTGTGCTACTCGGTCATTTTCAAGACCTAAAGCGATACCAATCTTAGGATCTACACTCATCTCTATATAGATGGGAATGGCACCACATAGAACCAACGCATTAATAGCAGATTTATGGACATTTCGTGGTAAAATAATCTTATCTCCTGCCTTGCAGGTTGACAGAATCATAGTCTGCACCGATGAAGTTGTGCCACCAATCATTAGAAAGGCATGGGCTGCTCCAAAAGCATCTGCAGCCAATTCCTCCGCATCTCGAATAATCGAAATGGGGTGACCAAGATTATCCAAGGGTTTCATCGAATTGACATCAATGCCAACACATTTTTCCCCCAACAGTTCGACAAGTTCTGGATTTCCCCGTCCACGCTTGTGACCTGGAACATCAAAGGGAACAATCCGTTTCTTGCGTAACTTCACCAAGGCCTCATAAATTGGGGCTTGGTTTTGATCTAACTCTTTCAAGACATACTCCTTTACTGTATTTTTAGCGCTTCAAGAAGACGAAGACGACTAAAGGTTGACTCATGAAAAAAGAGCAGGTTTTCACCTGCTCTGCAATCTTCTGACGTTTTTATGTTTGTTTCTGTTGAGTATGTCTGTTCCCGATGTTTCCAAACTCTCTAGTAGCAAATATTACGTACTTTATTGATCGTTTCACAAGATGACGTGTGCTTTCACCACACTAAAAATTTATGAATTAGGACAAGTGTCCTAACATCAACTTATAAAAGTAGGCTTTTAACCCTATCAATAATGTGGTTTTTCAACCACGCTTCGGCATTCAACCCTGCCTGTCCGTAGGCATTTTTTACTCGGGTTTATATTTGCTAGAAAACATCATCTCATTTTCTAAGCTTTATTACTATAACATACTTCTAACACTCTGTAAAGTACTTTTTTGAAAAAATATCTATTTTTGTTCGGAAAAATAATATTTTATATAGATTTGTATAAGTTGTATAATGTGAAAGCGGATATTAAAAGAACTAGAAGGATCTAGTGCTCAGATTTTGTATTTAACGAATACTATGCTTATTCATCTTTTGTTCAAAGATAGTCGTGATAATCTGACGCAATTCTTCGCGTTCTTTTCCTGAAATCTCACCACTTGTTTGAGCTGCAGCGTAGAGTTCAGGATGTTCAATTGAAATACGTTTAATCGTACGTGTTGTTGCATGTTTTCTGACGAAAAATGGGATTCGCTTAATCAAGTCTTGTGGTACAAGCGCAAGAATTTTCTCAGCAGTTTCCTTGTCACTAATCTTAGACGTCGTAAGCCCCTTCTTAATCATTTCCTGTTCTTTTTCTGTAAAATCTTTTAATTCCATTCGATAAATCCTCCTATTTTCTTTAAATAAATTATATATCATTAGTAGCAAGACGACAAATAGTCTGTTTGTAAAATGCTCTCTATACTACAATTTTCCTGTCACTCTTAATTGCTCTTTAATGAAAAATCACAAATCCTTTTGGAGAGATGACAAGCTGATTCTCTAATTCTTGGTAATTGCTTGCTAGTGCTACTGCTTCCTTTTCTACAAGATAATCATCTTTTGATTGGTTAAATATTGCTTTAAGGACCCGGCCTTCGTATGTCCATTCCAGAGCTACTATATCTTGTTTGATTTCTTTTAGGCTATACTTGCCGTGCTGAATGGTTGATGACGCTTGTTTTCTAATATTAATCAGCTGCTTCATGAAATTCAGCATATCATTGTCACTTGATACACGTTCCCAAGGCATACAACGACGACAATCTGGGTCTGGACCGCCGGTTAAGGAAAGCTCGGTTCCGTAATAGATGCAGGGTGTTCCTTTTTGTAAAAAGAGAAAGGCTAGGGCTGATTTAACCAGTTGCACATCCTCATTGGCCGTCCACAAGATTCGTTCTGTATCATGTGAATCCAAGAGATTAAACATGACCTCTGAAATCTGCTGCTTGTAATACATAGACTGACCATTGATTTCATCGATGAATTGGTCTGTCTTCTTAATTCCTCGTAAGAAATAGTCCTTGATACTATCAGATAAAGGATAATTCATGACCGCATGGAACTCATCTCCATTTAGCCAAGGCTGAGACGTATGCCAGACTTCTCCTAAAATATAAAGATCAGGTTTTTTAGCTAAAACTGCTTTTCGAAAATCCTTCCAAAACAGATGATCAATCTCATTAGCCACATCCAAACGCCAAGCATCAATATCAAACTCTTCAATCCAATAAGTCGCAACCTTTAAAAGATAGTCCTTGACCTCTGGATTGGCTGTATTTAGCTTAGGCATATAGTCCTCGAAACCAAAAGCATGATAGGGTAACTCTCTCCTATTGGCTAGCTTTTCAGTTGTCACTGGGAATTGTTGTATATGGAACCAATCCTTATAAGCAGACTGTTCACCATTTTTGACAACATCTTGCCATTGAGGAGATTGCGAACCAATATGATTAAATACAGCATCCAGCATGATTTTCATACCTCGCTGATGAGCTTGCTCGACCAGCTCCCGAAATGTCTCCTTATCTCCAAAATGACGGTCAATTTCAAAGTAATCTGTCGTATTGTACTTATGATTACTCGTAGATTTAAAGATAGGACAAAGATAAAGTCCAGTAATGCCCAAGTCTTGCAAATAATCCAGATGGTCAATAATCCCCTGTAAATCACCACCAAAGAAATCATCACTATTAGGTGTGATAGATGAATCCCAGTCTAAAGTCCCTTCTGGGTTTAATCGAGTATTTCCATTAGCAAATCTCTCAGGAAATATCTGATACCATACCGTATTTGAAACCCAATCAGGAACCTGGCATGCATCAATTTCATGAAGATAAGGCAACTTAAATCCGTTCCCAATAGA
Organism: Streptococcus oralis; assembly: GCA_905369855.1. GTDB lineage: Bacteria > Bacillota > Bacilli > Lactobacillales > Streptococcaceae > Streptococcus > Streptococcus oralis_BN. The sequence continues at coordinate 8,691 of CAJPJN010000036.1, forward strand.
ATGGAGATTTTCTAGAGAATTTTCCACACACCCTTTATCGCCATACAAAATACTTTGACCTTCTGTATCCTTGAGTTCAAAGAGATACTGGATACGTGCAAAGTCAACGGACACTTCAACCTGCCAATAATCAAAGATGGCATCAGAAGTGATCTTGACCATTTTCTTTGTATCTTGATAAAACTCCTCCATAAAAATAAAAGGATCCCCATAATGCAAGTTGATGCTTTCAATGTCCCCTTTCTTAGTTCGAATCCGAATATGGAGTTTCTTATTCTTGTAAAGATAGGCAAAATACGCCTCTGGCCTAGGGTAATTGGCACTTAATTCCATCAATTGGACTCCTTAAGTTCCAATTCAGATTTTACGCACACGGTTTCATAATTGTGATTCTAGTATACTACTTTCGTATTTTATTTTCAAGGCTTGTCCGTAGATTCTAGTGGTTTGGTTCTATAAATAAAAAAGCAGCCAGTCTTACAACTTGCTACTTTTCAAATGATGATTTACAAATGTCTTTCCAGCCACTCAATTTTTTTAAAATCCTTATTGTTATTGTGCTCATTTCGATAAGAATCTTGGGAAGAAGCCTTGTAAATACTTAAAAACTGTTCCAAACTTGGAACGCGAAAAGTGATGTTTTCGAGATGAATCAGCTCTATATCCGATTCCGAAACTCCTGCAAAATCAGGTAAAGAATCGATACTTCCGAATTCAACACTCAGACCATCTTTTTGGAATTCATGCTCATGAATATCTATTAAGGCATAGCCTAAGTGTTTCATCACTTTCATTATCTTATCCCACTCATAAATTCTGAGATGATCAGGTGTTTCCCAACCTCTAGGGTCACCAGGCACATGAATGTCAATGTCAGACGGCCCCCATTCTTCATTTGATCGGTATTCAAACCCCAAAGACCCCATGAGCGTCGGAGTGATTCCAACTTGGTTTAAATGAGAACAAATTGTTCGAAATTCATCAAATAGAGAATTCATTCCTCCTCCAATCGTTGATATAGAACTTAATTTCGTTGTGAATAATAAACTAATTTTTACCTTCTACTCTTTCGGTTTTGAAAATACTTCTACTCGCTGAGCTAGGACTTTGATTTCTACAGGTAGGTTATCCGATTTATCACCGTCAACATCTGACTCCAATTCACTATCTGAAGAGATCTTAATATTACGCGCTCTGATATACTCAATATTATCATTGCCGACAACATCTCCTTTTAGTAAATCAGGAATAACGGATAATTTTGAGAATATAGAAGCATCTTTTAGAATCAAAATATTGGCATAGCCGTCTTGGTTTTCTTCAAAGATTTTTTTATCAGCAAAGTAATTTGTCAAGAGAACCAAAACATGACTAGCTTCACCAACATAATTTCCATTTTCTGTCTCAACCTTAATGTTAAAGACCTGATCCGTCATGACAGACTTCATGGTATTTACAGCATAGGCTAAAATACCGAATTTTGTCTTGTCCTCGATTTCAACATTGTGAATCGCCTCAGGTAGAGAACCGATACTAAAGATATAACCAAAATAATTGTCATTCGCTTTTCCGATATCAATCTTATTGGTTAAGTTGAAATCGAGTTCATCAATCGCGCCATCGATGTCTTGATTGATTTCCAACAGTTTTGTAATAAGGTTACCCGTACCGCCTGGGATAATCCCTAACTTAGGAATGTAGTCTCTCTCAGCAATACCCGAAATGACTTCGTTGACAGTCCCATCTCCACCAAACACAACCACTGCATCGTACTGCTCACGTGAAGCTTCTTCAGCAAAATGTGTTGCATCCAACGCTTTTTCAGTAATTTTGGTTTCTACGTGCTCAAAATATTCTTTTGCTTTATTCTCCAGCTTTTCTTTGTAATCCAAAGCCTTCTCGCCACCAGAGGTAGGGTTGATAATTACCATTGCTTTTTTCATTGATAATACTCCTTAATTTTTAAATAGAAATGTTTACATTTCGTCGTATGCAAGTAAATGTAATCATATTATACAATGAAAATATAGAAAAGAGAAATCTGACGTACTGGAGATTGATTTATCAAAACATAGAAAAATTATTTCATAAGAATTTCAAGCATATAAAAGATAGGTTAAATAAAGATTAGCAGATAATATCAGACGAATATCTCCAAAATATTGTTCGTTACCTATCTAAAATAAAGAAAGCATTTTATAAATCTGTTTGCCATTATATCCAGCTTTCGCGAATATTTCTTTAAAAATTCCTTATACATCGTCCTATTCCTTTTTCTTCCATTCCCCATGAAATTCATTCTCGATTCGGTAGCTTCTTTGAATAATCACTTTTACATGATTGATTAAGAATTCTTTTGCTAATTTATGTTCATTTGCTTGAAGAATATCTAAATTACTTTTTTTAATGAATAAATGTTACCCCCATTAGGATATGAAATAATATTTTTTATGATTAAACTATC